>JBDKTH010000586.1:0-5024 GCA_039680305.1 Thermoguttaceae bacterium
GGCTTGGCGACTGGCGGCGTTCATTGGGTGCCTCCCGTGCTGGAGCCCTGCGAGCCAGACTGGGTGGAGGTGCCGGTTTGCGTCGTGCCCTCGGTTGCCGTGATCGTGTCGGTCTCGTCGGTAAACGCACTCTCATCGATGAACCAGCGGACCAGGGAGAATCGCACGGGGCGTTGTTGCTCGGGCAGGTCCTTGTAGACCGTGACGCGGACCTCCAAGAGGCCCGTTTCTTCGGTCGAGTTCACCTCCACGGAATAGAGCCAGTCGGACTCGTTGCTATCGCCGGTCGTGCCCAGGGGCGTGCCCTCCTGCGATTCGAGTGGTTCGATGCCGGCGACGATTTCCGCCAGTTTGCTTTCACAGAGGAGTTGCGCGTAGGTCGTATCGCGGGCGATCCGTGCGTTTTGGAGCCCGATCCCGGAAAGCTCGCTCAACACGGCGATTGCCCCGGCCATGATCGCCAGGGCAAGGATGACTTCGAGGAGAGAGAAGGCCGAGCGTTCTCCCTTTGGGAGAGGGGACGGCGATGTGTCACTGGAGGATCTATGGACCGTTCCCCTCACCCCAGCCCTCTCCCGGCGGGAGAGGGAGCGGCGCCCGGCACAAGTGTCCGGGCTAAACGGGGATGGATGCCTCAGACGGATGTTCATAGCCCCTGCCCTTCCGTCGGATACGTGTCGCCGACGGTCGCCACGCCGGTCAGACCGCGAAGTGAAACGTCGATGCAGCGGTCATGCTCGTTCTGGAGCACGACGCGTCCAGTGGAGGTGCTGCCGTCCGGGTAAAAGACCAGTGGAGTTTCCGACGTGGACTGTGCCGAGAGTAAGTCGTCGTTCAGGGCAACGTCGAGAGGGTCCTCTTGATCCTCCTGGTTGACCTCGACGCTCAGGAACGTGATCCCCTTGGGGAGCATTGGTCCCGACTCCGAATCGGTCGACTCGGTCAACGGCTCCACTTGGGGCACCGCGATGCTGGTGGTCGACGAGGAATCCTCCACACGGGTGATCGAGTAATTACGCTCGCCGAGCGTGCACTGGAAACGGACCGTCTGCCCGGTGGCGATGGCCTGATTGCGTGCGCGGGCCCACTCGGTACGCAGGACGTCGGCGGCATGGTGAAGCCGCCGGTTGTCCAAAGGGCGATCGAGGGCGGGCCAAGCGACCGAGGCCAGGACCACGAGCAAGCTCAGAACCAGCAGGACCTCGACCAGCGTGAGGCCCTGCCGGCGGCGACGTTCCCGGGACGCCCCCACGGCAGTTACTCCGTCATCCAGTTGCCGATATCGTCGTCGGTGTTGTCCATCCCGTCAGGACCGAACGACCAGATATCGGGTTTCTCGTCCTCGTGCTTCCCCGGGTACTCGTACTGATACGGGTTGCCCCAGGGATCCAGCGGCACAGGGCTATCCAGGTAGGGCCCGCTCCACTTGTCCGGGTTAGCTACCCCAGAGGGCGTGTCGCGCAGGGCTTCAAGCCCATCGGCGGTGGCAGGGAAATCGCTCATGTCGAGCTTGTAAGCCTCCAAGGGCGTTTTGAAGGCCTTGATCTGCGTCTTCGACGCGTTGATGTAGGCCTTGCGTTGAATCGGCCCGTAGGCGGTCACGGCGAGCGAGGCGATGATCATCAGGATCACCAGCACGAGCATCACTTCCACCAGGGTCAACCCGCCGCGGCGGCGTTGCGTGTTGTTCCTCATCGTCAGCATCTCCTTTCCCGTAGTTTGCCCCTAAAACGTCGTCGCCATCTTGAACATCGGCAATAGTAGTGCAATGACCAACACCAGGACCACGCCGGCGATCAGCAGAAGCAAGATCGGCTCCAGGAGACGCACGGCCAGGTCGATCTGGCGCCAAGTCCGACGTTCCTGAGATTCGGCAATGTTCAAGAGGACTTTTTCCAAGGTGTTGGCCTCTTCGGCCACGGAAATCATCTCCACGACCGTCGTGGGGAAGTGGCCGCAGGCGCCCAGCGGCCGGGCCAACGACTGACCGGCCGAGATATTTTCGGTCGCCTTGCGGATCGCCTCGCCGAGGATCCGGTTGGCCGTGGCACTGCTGGAGATATCCAGCGCCCGGAGGATCGGCACGCCGTTTTGCAGGAGCGTGCCAAGCACGCGGCAGAAACGAGCCACGGCGAGGCTGCGGAAGACCTTGCCCAGGATCGGCATGCGAAGTTTGGCCAGGTCGCGCCAGACTCGCCCGTTTTCGGTGTTGAACCACTGCCAGGCCAATCCTCCGAGCAGCGAACCACCGGCCACGATCCAGAAGCTCCACTGCCAGGCCAGGGCGCTGGTGGTCAAGAGCCACTCGGTCAAGATGGGGAGTTGTCCCCGTTTGCGCATGTTCTCGAAGAGCGACTCGAACTTGGGCACGAAGAAGATCAAAAGGATGATCACGACGATCACCCCCACGGTGCCCAGGAAACAGGGATAGGCCATCGCCCCGATGGTGCGATTCTTGAGGTCTTCCTGAGCTTCGGTGAACTGGGCGACGCGGGCCAAAGCCTCTTCCAGGAATCCACCCTCGGCCCCGGCGCGGACCATGCTGATGGTCATCTCGCCGAAGACCCGGGGGTAATGGCCCATGGCCTCGGCCAGCGAGGTGCCGTCCTGAACCTCACGATGGACCTCGCCGAGGACCTCGCGGAGTCCGGCGTGGGAGGCCTGTTGACGGAGGACTTCCAGCGCACGCAACAGCGGCACGCCGCTGCCGAGCAGGTCGGCGAGCAGGCCCAACGTGGGAGCCAGCACGGAGGCCGGCACGCGCCGGCCGCGTCCTCGGGTCTCGATCTTCACCGAACCACCGATTTCCAGCGGGAACAACTGGCGTCCGGCCAGCGCAGCCAGCGCCTCGCGCCGCGTGGCGGCTTCGAGGACGCCGGTCACTTTCTGACCAGCGGGGTCCCGGGCGGTATAGTTGAACTGCGGCATAAACGGATGGGTCGTCTTGGCGTTCGTCGCACGATCGGGCGCCCGGCACACGTGCCGGGGCTAAACGAGGGCGTCAAATCAACGTTTGCTTACCAGATCATCCCCCTTGGTGACCCGGGCGACCTCGTCGACCGTGGTTCGGCCGGCGAGCACCTTGCGCCAGCCGTCCTGGCGAAGCGTGCACATGCCCTGCTTGAGGGCCGCCTGTTTGATCACCCAGGCGCTGGCCCGGTCGTGGGCCAATTGACGGGTTTCGTCGGTGCTGACCAATAGCTCGTACAAGCCGACCCGGCCCCGGTAGCCCACGCCGCGACAGGCACGGCAGCCGACCGCGCGATAGAGCGGGGTGCCCTTGGGCAACTGATCCCAGGGAAAATCGCTGGGCATATCCGTGACGCTCGGCTGGTAGGCCTCCTTGCACTCGGGGCAAAGGGTGCGCACCAGACGCTGAGCCATGACGGCTTCGACCGTGCTCGACACGAGGAACGGCTCCACGCCCATATCGGTCAGACGGATAAAAGCCCCGGCCGCGTCGTTCGTGTGGAGCGTGCTGAAGACCAAGTGGCCGGTGAGCGATGCCTGGATGGCGTTCTCGGCCGTCTCCAGATCGCGGATTTCGCCGACAAGGATAATGTCCGGGTCGTGACGGAGAATGCTTCGCAAGGAACTGCCAAACGTCAGCCCAACCTTCGTGTGCACCTGGATCTGACAGACCCCATCCAACTGGTATTCGACCGGGTCCTCGGTGGTGATGATCTTCGTCTCTTCGTCAGCGATTTCCAGCAAGGCGCTATAGAGGGTCGTGGTCTTGCCAGAGCCGGTCGGGCCGGTCACGAGAATGATTCCGTGCGGCAGACGGATCAGCTCGTGGAAGGTCCGATAGAGGTCGGACTCCATCCCCAGGCCGGCAAGGGAGAAATTCATGGATCCCTTGTCCAAGAGCCGCATCACGATCCCTTCGCCATGGATCATGGGGATCACCGACACACGCACGTCGACGTCGCGTCCGGAGACCTTGAGCTGGATCCGGCCGTCCTGTGGCACGCGGCGCTCGGCGATGTTCAGCCGGGACATGATCTTCAGACGGCTGATGATCGCCGCCTGAAACCGGCTGATCTCCGGCGGCATCGGCTGGAGCTGCAACACGCCGTCGATGCGGTAGCGAATGCGCAAGCCCGACTGCTGCGACTCGATGTGCACGTCGCTGGCGTGCGATTCGATCGCCTCCAAAAGGATCTCGTTGACCAAGCGGACCACCGATGGCTCCTGGGCCTGCTCCGATAGTTCCGAGCCATCGCTCTCGATCTGATCGACGAGCTCCAGCGCACTGTCGGCCGACTGGGCCAGGAGGCCCTCGACCGTCTCACTGCCAACGCCCAGGTGGGTTTTGATCAGCTTGGCGATTTCCGTCCGGCTAGCCAGGACCGGCACGATCGATTTGCCGGTGGCAGCGCCCAGTTCATCAAGCGGATAGAGATTGAACGGGTCGCTGGTCGCTACGATCAACGACCCGTTGCGTTGCGAGATAGGAAAGAGCGACTCGCGGTAGATCGACTTGGCCGGGAAGGTCGGCAGGAGCGACAGGTCGATCTCCGCTTCGTTGAGATCGACGTATTGAAGCCCGATCTCCTCGCCGATGGCGCGTAGGACCTGCTCCTCGGTGACCAGTCCCAGGACCACGGCCGCCTCGTCGAGACGCATGCCATCGGTCTGGGCGCGGCGTGCCTGTTCCCATTGCCGCTCGTCAAGCAGCCCCTTCTTGAGCAAGATTTCCCCAGCTTCCATCGACGGCTCCAGTCTCCCTCCCTCAATCCCCTGAAGACCTGTTCAGAACCGGACGCGGAACGGCTTTTCGCCGGCCTGGCACCGATTCTGAAACAGGTTCTTACTTTCCAGCATAGAAGGCGCGTTCTACGATGTCTAGTTTTGGCCTTCGCGTTGGGGACGCCGCCGGCCACCTTCCCCACCACGGCTGGGGAAGAGCTGAGAGCGGTCCAGCTCGAACGGCTCGCCGAAGATCTCCTTCAACTGCTGCTTCTGCTCGGAGGTGAGAATCGCCATCGACTTTTGCTCCGATTCTTCGCGGAGCTTCTGGC
>JBDKTH010001300.1:0-2493 GCA_039680305.1 Thermoguttaceae bacterium
TGACCGCCTGACGTCGTAAACTGTCCCTGGTGATGCTTGACCACGACGACGATGCCTCGCCCCTCCGCCCCTTTGGCCGGCTTGAGGACAAACTCCGGGCGGTCCTGCACCAATTCCTCGAAGCGGCTCACGTCGCCGTTGTGTTCGAGGACCGCGTAGGTCTGCGGGACGCAGATCCCTCGGGCCTGGCAGAGCTCTTTGGTGATCAGCTTATCGTCGACGCGAGGGTAGAAGGCCCGCGGGTTGTGCTGGAGCACATAGTGCGCGTTGCGACGGTTGAGCCCCAGGACGCCCAAGCGTCGGAGTTCACTCGGCCAGAGCCAGCATCGCCACTTGGAGCGGGCCATCGTGTCTGTTACCCTACTGCCTCGACGGTTCGACGCGGCCAAAATCGCGGAACCGCCAGAGTTCCGTGAGACGGTAGCCCGTGTAGCGGCCCAGCAGGACGAGGATCGCCACGGTGAACAGGTGGAGTTCCGGGTAGGCCAGCAGAAGCCGGCCGACTTCTTCCCAACGCAAGACCAGGTAGCAGCAAAACGCCACCGCCACCGTGCCAGCCATCACCTGGAGGGCAAACCGAACGCCGTCTTCCTCGGCCCCCAGATAGAACCGTTCGATCGTCATCGTCAGGATAACCATAGGCAACAGGACCGCCTGAGCGCTGGGGGTCAATCCCAGGTAATCCAACAGCGACACGGCGAAGATGATGCACATCACCACCAGCGTCAGGATCACGCTCAGCCGGGGAACCAGGAGCAGCTTCAGCCGGTCCAAGTAGGATCGCGTCACCAGGCCCAGCGAGACCACCACGACAAACACGACCAGACCAGTCCGCCAGTCAGCGTAAACGAAACTCAGGGCCAACAGCACCGGGGTAAACGTGCCGAAGGTCCGAATGCCAATCAGCGTGCGGAAGAGGGCCGTGACCAGAGCCCCCAAGGGCATCAACAGCAGGAGAATCACCACCTCGTGCATTTCCAGGGGTAGACGCGTGAGATCAAGGATCACCGCGGGATCCTGACGCTGACGACTGCTCGACGTGTCGAACGGAGGAAGCGAGGTCACCACGAACCGCGTCTGCAGTTCCGTCACGTCCGCGGCTCTCACGATCGATTCGCCGTCGTGCCGGGCCGGAAGGAAGTTGAACGGCAGTTCCCGGGCGTAGCCATTGTCCGGATCAAACGGTTCCCAGTGGGAGTTGGTCAGCACTTCGACCCAGACGTGCGGCCGTGCCTCAAGCGACTCCTCGATCACGAAGCCGGCGACCAGCCGCGCCGGCACTTTCGCCGCCCGGCACAATGCGATCATCGCCCGGGCACGTCCCAGGGGCGTGGCCACTTTCTCGATCAGCGATCGCACCGCATCCGACGGGCCATCTTCGTCGCTGCCGGCAAGCTGGCTGTGGCAATAGTTGAACACCTTTTCCACTACCGCCGCCTTGTTGGTCGCATCCCCTTGGAGCTCCTGGACGAGCTGCGCCACGACGGGGCTTTCCGCCTGAATCGTTCGCGTGTTCCTCAGATACCCGGCCCGTTCGTTCGCCGAGAGTTCGATCGGATGGGACCAAGTGCGAAGACTGGTTCGAGGGCTCAAGTGGATATCGAATCGAGCCTGGAGGCGAAACTCACCGCTCCGCTGAGTGAGCACGCTCAGTTCGCGGGTTTCGCTGCGTGAGGGACGCAATCGCTCCGTATTGAGCCCCGAGTAACGGAGGTCTTGGCGAAAGACGCGACTGTGCTCGCCGTCATCCGGAATCGCCGCACGGAGCCGAGTCCCGGCCTGCTTGGCGCGGAACGTGACGTCGTAGGTCAGCCGCCAGACGCTGTCCCCACGCGTCATCGCCACGCCATAGCGGCTCTGGACGCGCAGCCCCACCGTCACCGCGCCGCTCAAGAGCAGCGCGGCCACAGCCCAGCGGGTAGCTCGTTGCCCGTTCACCAAAGCCTCTGTTCCACGCCTCTTGTCTCTGGTTCTGCTCCGGGCGCGAGCCTCCGCGGTCCGGGTGAGGGGACTCCTCGGCCAGCGTTTGTTCCTCGCCAGCCGCGAGGTCACGCCCCCTCATGTTCCATCCTAACCTACGAGTCTTCATCAAAGAAGAGTGAAACACCCCCCTCTTAAGGCGGGCCAAGAGCAGCGGGAAATGCCAGTGAGTCACGGCATACATGTCAGCCTGGCTCGGAGCGTCAACTTGTCTCTTCGCGGGGCCTAACGGCTTGCAGATCTGCTCTGCCGCGGCGAAACGGCTGGCCACAGGCCGTTGATCTCCGTCAGCGTCCGCTCGACCAACGCCTGGGCCCCCTCTGGGCCGATCAGGTTGTGGGTCACTTCGGCGCTGTAGCCGCCGGCCTGGACCGCCCGCGGCGTTGGCACATAGTAGGCATGATCCAGCGCGCCGGCCAACTGGATCAAAACCGTCTGCTCGGCAGGGCTGCGGGCTTGGATCTGGACGCCATAGTCTACATACAGTTCGAACGGATTGGTGGCGATGGCCAC
>JBDKTH010000107.1:0-2590 GCA_039680305.1 Thermoguttaceae bacterium
TCGCGCTATAATGCAGCAATGAACGCGACGAAGACGGAACTTCCTGGCTACCTTCAGATCGAGCCCGTCGGGCAATGCAATCTCCGCTGCCAGATGTGCCCGATCCAGTTCCGCAAGGACGGTCCTCCCTACGGCCCGCCGGCCTTCATGCCGATGGAGGAGTTCGTCCGCATCGTCGACCAATTCCCTGGCCTCGGCCATTTGCATCTGCAGGGGCTGGGCGAGCCGATGATGCATCCGCGGTTCTTCGACATGGTGACCCACGCCGCGTCGAAAGGGATTCGAGTGACGAGCAATTCGAACCTGACCCTTTTGAACGCCCGGCGTGCCGAGCGCTGCGTGACCTGCGGCCTGGACTGCTTACACGTTTCGATCGACGGGGCCACGGCCGAGACCTATGAGCGGATCCGCGTCCGCTCGCGATTTGAGCGTGTGAAGCGGAACCTGGATCTGCTGCTCGAAGCGCGGGGCCGGCTGGCGACCGGCAGTCCGCGTCTGCATCTGGTCTTGGTGATCATGCGGCAGAACCTCGACGAGCTGCCGGAAATTGTGCGTCTGGCCCACGGCTGGTCCATGGAACAGGTCTTTGTCCAGCACCTCTGCCACGACTTTGCCGAGTCGACTCTTCCGGCCGAGTACCTGCCGATGCGGTCGTTCGTGGAGGCTGAAACGCTGTTGAACGAAGACCTGGGGCGAATCGAACAATACTTTGCCGAAGCCCGGCAGGTCGCGGAGGAGTTGGGCGTGGACCTGCGTTTGCCTCGTGCCCGCCCGCGAGCCCATGCGCCCGGCACGCCCGGCCCCGAGCGTTGCGATTGGCCGTGGCGCGGCGCCTACATCAGCTACCAGGGACTGGCCATGCCCTGTTGCATGGTCGCCACTCCGGATCGCATCAACTTCGGCAGCGTCCATGAAGCCGGCGTGGAACCGGTCTGGAACAGCCCGGCCTACCACACCTTTCGCGATCGGCTCGCTTCCGAGGATCCACCGGAAGTCTGCCGGTCGTGCTCGGTATATCGCGGGACGTTTTGATGGGGGAAGAGAGCGGTTCCTTCTCCTCCTCTACTCTCCTCACGGAATGAATGACCATGGCTGTCGTCGACGTACTACTGCCGACCTGCAACCGGCGTGAATCGCTGATCCTGACGCTCTCCGGCATTGCCAACCAGAGCATGACCGACCTGCGGGTTGTGGTGGCCGATCAGAGCAGGACGCCGGTGGCCGAGTCGCCGGTGGTTCAGGCGTTGGGACGGATCATCACGGCGCGGGGAGGAACGATCGAGTGGCATCACCGGATAAATGTACACGGAATCGTGGAGCAACGCGACTTCCTGCTCCGACAGGCCACGGCCGAGAGCGTACTTTATGTGGACGACGACGTGTTCATGGAGCCCTGGGTCGTCGAGCGATTGCATCAGACGCTCGCGGAGCAGCAGTGCGGCTTTGTGGGGGCGTTTCCCGCCGGGCTGTCGTTTTCGAGCGACGTGCGGCCCGCGCAGCAGATCGTCCACTTCTGGGACGGGCCGGTGCAGCCCGAGCCGCTGGAACCCGACTCGCCCGAGTGGGAACGCTGGCAGTTGCACCGTGCGGCCAATGTCTGGCACGCAGGGCGAAAGCTTCGGCCGGGCGAAACGCGGCTCTACAAGGTCGCCTGGGTGGCGGCCTGCGCGCTGTACGATCGGGCGAAGCTCTGCGACGTCGGCGGGTTCGCCTTCTGGCCACGTCTCCCCCGCTACCACTCGGGCGAAGAAGTCCTCGTCCAGAACCTGCTCCTCCGCCGCTGGGGCGCTTGCGCGATTCTCCCCTCCGGTACCTACGCCGTCGAACTCCCCTCCACCGTTCTCAATCCCCAGGGCACCGTCGATGGTCACGCCCTGGATTTGCTGCCGGAGATGGTCGAGCGGTTCGTGCCAGACTCGGCCTCCACGCCGTCCTCCTTGATCGACAGGGCAAGCCGGTAGGCCTGCTTCTTTCTTGCCGCCAGATCAGGGTGGCGATGAGTCAGCGGGAGATGGCCCAGGCGCGTCCGCGGAAGCAGCGGCACACGGCCCAGCGGATCTAAGAGCGGCTGCGCGACGAGCACGACTACGCGGGCTCGGCCAGCAGCGTGCAGCGTTACGTGGCCTCGCAGAAGGTGGGCCACGGCGAGGTCTTCGTCCCGTTGCACTTCGCCCCGGGCGAAGAGGCTCAGGTGGACTGGGGCGAGGGCGCGAGCGTCGCTTGAACCGGCGGTTCGTGGAGTTGCGGAGCTGGTATTTGTTCGAGAGCCGGTTCTGCAATGTGGCCAAGGGGAACGAAGAGGGCCACGTGGAGAACCTCGTGAAGCGGGCGCAGCGGACCTTGGCCTGTCGGATGTCGGGCTTGCCAAGCTTTGCCGGAAGCTCAATGTTCCAACGCCAGGGCGAGGCTACTGGCGGAAAATAGCCCTGGGAATACCGATGCAGCCCACGCCACTTCCCCCCCCTTGGAAACGACCGAGGAAAAGCTGGTCCAACTGAAACGGGTCGAGGAACCTGAGAGGCCCAAGACGCAGTTGACGGAAACGGAGCGGAAGGTTGCTGCCGAGAAGAAGGAAGAGAATCGGATTCAT
>JBDKTH010000261.1:0-9932 GCA_039680305.1 Thermoguttaceae bacterium
GGCCTCGCGGAAATTGTCGTGCGGATCGCGGTCGCCTGGGGGCGACTCGACGCGCAGGCAATAGACCTGGCGGCCGGTTTCCTAGGGGGTGATCTCGAACTTGACAGGCACCGACTCGCCGTCACCACCGAGGATCACCTGCCGGCTATCGACCAGGGTTCCGCTTCCCGGAGCGGCCTTTTCGCCGGCTTTGCGCGTGAGCAGTTGCACGGTGACCGGCTTGCCGTCCAGTTTGCGGGACGGATCCTGAGCCTGGATCAGGCCGGTGATCGTGTAAGGATCGCCGGGATAGGCTCGCGGCAGGGTTTCCAGCTTGTACACGCGGACGTGCATTGGCAGTTGATCCGAGCCAACGCCGACGGTGTAGATCGGGATCTTGGCTTCCTGGGCCAGGCTGATGGCCGCCTCAGGGCTCAGGCCGGCGTTCTGGCCGCCGTCGCTGAAGACGACAATGCCCGAGACCGGGGAGTTGCGCTCTTCATAGATCAACTGGCGCAGAGCTTGTCCCAGCCGGGTCTCTTTGCCCACAGGAGAAAGGGCCTTTTCCCAGTCGACCCGGGGATCGGGTTTGACCTTGGCGGTGTCCTGTGTCGCGGCTGCCGGATCGGTCGAGGCGAGTTGCGGCGTGGGGAGCGGCGACTTGTCGAGCGAGACAATCCGTCCCAAGTCTTCGTCGAAACGCATCACGACGATGTCGTGGGTCTTGCGGAGCGACTGGAGGAAGGCGTTTTGGGCCATGGCCTGGGCAATTTGATGGGCTCGGCTCTCGCCTCGCGTGCTCGACGGATCGGCATCGGTGAGCCCCATGCTCGAACTGGAGTCGACCAGGAGCAAAACACGCGAATTGCGGATCGTCTCATGCTCGGTCCGCCATTGCGGCTGGAGATAGAGGACCAAGAGCCCCAGGAAGGCGGCCGTGCGCAGACCCGTCAGGAGGAGGCCGATCCAGTGCGGGAGCTCCTGGGCGTCACGTGTGTACATTGCCCGCACGAACAACGCAATCAAGAGCATCGCGACGATCGGCAGGATCCAATCGGAATTGGTCTGGATTCGTCCCCATTCGAAGGTGACTCGTGTGGCATCCTGGGCCAGAAGGAGCATGTTGGCGCCCATTACTTGGCACCTCCTGGCCTCAACGACCGCTTGGAAGGATGGTAGCTGGCCGACCAGGCGAGGACTTGCTCGCCGACGAGCAGCAGGACAAGCAGGTAAAGCAGACTGTCGCTGAGATTGTAGCCGGCCGTCTCGCCAGGGGCCGACTGGAATGCGGCGGCCTGTTCGAACTTGTAGGCCACGCCCTCCAACTGTGCGGCCAACTGCGGGCGGTCGATCGTCTTAAGGTCGCCCTCTTCCGGCTCGACGTTGACGGCATAGCGGCGAAGCTCCTCGCCGCCGTCCTTGCGCGTCAGCTTGACCTGGTACACGCCGCTGGTCTCGGTTCCTCCGAGCGTCGCGCTCAACGTGCCATTGGAGCCGCGTGCGGCATTGGTCGTGATCGGCGGAGCGTTGGCCTCGGGCGTGGTCAAACGGATCGCTGGGTCGTACTGCGCCGGATCGAGCTTGAGCACCAAGGAAGCGCCGACGGTGTGGGCCGTGTCGGCGGGACGCCGCGCGAGAAACGCCTGCATTTCGAGCATCGCCACGACGAAACTGGGATTATTGCGCGCCCAGTTGTTCCACGTCGGGGCGGCCGTCGTCAGGAAGCTCACCACGCGCCCCTCGCCAAACGATCGTTCCACGGCCAGTGGCGCCCCGTTGCGCAGCCGGGCGATCACCTGGAGCTTCACGTCGGCCTGGGGTTTCCAGGCCTCGGGCACGGAAAAGTAACGCTGAACCACAACCGTAGAGACAAAACTGTTGCGTTTGCCGGCCAGGACGCCAAAAACCGGGTGGTCGCTCACCTCCAGGTCCGGAGTCCTCTGCAACCGATCGACGAGCAACTCGGCCTGGCTGGTCACCGGCACGGGGAACAACCCCTTGCCGTCGCGATAGAGCGAGTCGTTGAGGAACTTGCTGCTCGATCGCGGCCCCAAGAAGATTCCCACGCCGCCGCCGGCCCTGACGTACTTCTCCAGCGCGTCGATCGCCGACTGGTCGAGCCGCTCGAGGTTCAACAGGTAGATCGCGTGGAACTGATCCAGGGGATTGAGGCTCAGGTAGCGGGGCTTCTCGATCCGCGGAGCGAGCCCCGTGGCCACCGGGCCGCCGGGGGCCAATGCGGCGTTCAAATAGCGAGCGTCGACGGCCTCGGGATCGCCATCGATCAAGAGCACCGGGAGGTTCGCAGGGAAATTGACGACGCAGTCGCGGAAGTTGTCGGCCATCACGGCATCGCTTTCCAGCCGGGCCGTGATCACGTGCTCGCCGGCCGCGGGGAAGTGCACGGAGAATCGCTCCTTGACCGCCTTGCGTGCCGGGATCTCAGGGATCGTGATCGCCGGGCGAGCCTGGTCGTCGGCGGCCAGCAGG
The DNA here is from genome assembly GCA_039680305.1 of Thermoguttaceae bacterium. Classification (GTDB taxonomy): domain Bacteria; phylum Planctomycetota; class Planctomycetia; order Pirellulales; family Thermoguttaceae; genus JBDKTH01. Next base: position 2,470 of record JBDKTH010000261.1, read on the forward strand.
ACGGGCACCTCCTTGACCGGGACGTTGCCGTAATTGGTCACCGTGACCTCCATGAACAACGGCACGCCAGCCGCCCGGGTCCCGGGACCCGGAGCCAGGTCGGTGATCGCCAGATTCGGACGACTGGTCTCGACGCAATTGACCAGGTGCAGTTCCGCCCCTAATGCGTTCAGTTGCAGGAAGTGGTTGCGTGCGTCGCTCGGATTGGCCCAGTCGCGGTTGCGGAAGTCGGAGACCAGATAGACGATCCGGTGTTCGCCGTTGGCATCGCCGGCCAGTTGCGTGATCGCCTTGAGGGCTGCGTGCGGTCCGGCCGCCGACTGGGAGGCCTTGAGGCTTTCGAGCTTCGTTTGAAGCCGGCTGGCAAAGTCGCTGTTGACGGCCTCTTGCAAAAAGTCAGGCTCTGTGCCCAAAGCGGGACGGCCGGTTCGGGAAAACCGCAGGAGGGTAAACGTCTGGGGCGTGACCTGCCGGGCCGCCTCGGCCCCGATCCGCCGGACCACGGCCTTGGCTTCGGCAAACGCGTCGGTGTCGTCCCAGCGGTCGGACATCGAGAAGCTGTCGTCCAGTAGAACGATGTGATGGGTCTTCTTACCGCCGAACAGGGCGCCCAGTTCGTTGCGCAGAAGCGGCTGGGCAACGACCAACACCAGGATCGCGATCGCCGCCATACGCGTCAACAACAGCAGCAGTTGCTTGAGCAGGACCCAGGTGCGGTTCTTTTTCTGGCTGACCAGCAGGAACTCCATCGCCGCCCATTGGACGCGGCGGTGGCGCATCATGTTGATCAGGTGGATCAACACGGGCACGCCGGCCAGCAGCAGTCCCCAGAGCAGTGCGGGATGGACAAAGGTGGGCATGTCAGCTCCTGTGATTCATCCCCATGCGATTGCTCAGATAGGCGGCCAACGCGGCATCCAGCGACTGGCTGGTCCGGATCAGGCAGTAATCGGTCTGATGGCCGGAACAGCCATGCCGCACCTCTTCCAGGTACTCGCCCAGGGCGGCGAGGTAGCCGTCGCGCAACGCCCGTGGGTTACACGCCAGGTGGTCGGGCAATTCGAGGCCTTCGAAGCGGGTCGGGCCGTTGAAGGGGAAATCCAATTCGTGGTCGTCCATGATGTGGAGGATCATCACGTCGTGGCCACGGCTGCGCAACAGCCTCAGGCCGCGAAACAGGCCGTCGCGATCGACCAAGAGGTCGGAAATCAGCACCATCAGCCCGCGGCGCGGATACGCCTCGGCGACGGTGCGCAGGATCTGATACATGTCGGTCTTGCTGGCCGGCTCGCTGACGTCGAGGGCTTGGATCACCGATTCGAGGTGGTTGCGCCGGGTGCGCTGGGGCACGACCATGCGCGTGCGATCGTCGAACGACACGCAGCCGACGGCGTCTTGTTGGCGGAGAATCAAGTAGGCCAGGCTTACGGCAACCGTGGCCGCGTATTCATACTTGTTCAAGGGGCCGGAGCCGTACCGCATGCTGCCGGAGACGTCGACCAGGAGCGTGGCGCGAAGGTTGGTGTCTTCTTCGAACTGCTTGACGTACAGACGGTCCTGCTTCGCCCAGACCTTCCAGTCCACGTAGCGGGGATCGTCGCCCCAGGAATACTGGCGATGCTGGCGAAACTCGATCGAATGCCCGAAGTAGGGGCTGCGGTGCATGCCGGCCAAAAAGCCTTCGACGACATGCCGGGCTCGCAGCTCCAAACGGGTGATCCGCTTGATCGCTTCAGGATGCAAAAATCTTCTGGAATCGGGCATCACGAATCAACTCGTCTTCTTTGCTGGGGGTCTCGGCCAACAGCCGGTCGACGACCGAATCGGTCGTCACGCCTTCGCTCTCCGCGGTGAAGCTTAACACGAGCCGGTGGCGGAGGACCGGCTTGACCAGGGCCTGGATGTCGTCGGCGATCACGTGGGTGCGGCCGTGCAACAGGGCTCGGGCCTTCGCCCCGAGGATCAGGAACTGGACGGCCCGCGGGCCGGCCCCCCAGGACAACTGCTCCTGGACAAACTCCGGCGTCCCCGCCTCGCTGACCCGCGTCTGGCGGACCAGCGTCAGGGCGTAGCGGGCGAGGTGCTCCGAGATGGGCACCTCGCGGACCATTCCCTGCAACTCGATGATCTCGCCGGCGGTCAACACGGGCTCGACCGCGGGAAGCGGCTTGCTCGTCGTGCGCCGGGCGATTTCCAGTTCTTCGTTGAAGTTCGGGTACTTCACGAAGACCTTGAACATGAAGCGGTCCTGCTGGGCCTCGGGCAGCGGGTAGGTCCCCTCTTGCTCGATCGGGTTTTGCGTGGCCAGGACGAAGAACGGATCGGAAAGGGCATGCCGCACGCGGCCGACGGTGACCTGCCGCTCCTGCATGGCTTCCAACAAAGCCGCCTGGGTCTTCGGCGGCGTGCGGTTGATCTCGTCGGCCAGGATCACGTGGGAGAAGAGCGGGCCTTCCAGGAACCGGTAGTCCCGCGTTCCCGTGCTGCGATTCTCCTCGATCACCTCGGTGCCGGTGATGTCGGCCGGCATCAGGTCGGGGGTGAACTGGATCCGGCTGAACGTCAGATTCAGCGAGCGGGCCAACGTGCTGATCATCAGCGTTTTGGCCAGCCCGGGGACCCCTTCCAACAGGCAGTGGCCGCGGCTGAAGAGCGAGATCAAAAGCTCTTCAATCACGTCATGCTGCCCGACGATCACCTGGCTCAGCTGGGCGAGGATCTTTTCCCTCGCCCCCGCCAATTTCTCGATCGCTAGCGCATCTTCGCGGGTCTTGCCGTCGCTGGACATGTCGATTTACCTCAGAGAACGTGTGAGTGAGTCTTAACGCTGGTAGATGGGCAGCGCAGCGTTGTCGAGTTGCAGAATGGTCAGGTTGATTGCCGTCGTGTAGATCGTCCCGATGTACCCTTGGGTCCACGATCCGTCGGGGTTCGCCTCCTGGACGATGCGGGCATAGATCTTATCACGGTACTGTTCCCACGACTTACCGCCTTCGCGATAGCGGACCTGGGCATAGTAGTAGTGGGCGTAATGCCAGTGGCCGAAGCCCTGATTGGAGATGTTGTCGAGGTTTTTTCGGCAGTAGTCCTCGAGCTTGGGGACATATTGATTGTCGTACTCGCCGGCATTGTAGAGGCAGGCGATGGCCGCGGCCGTGATCGCCGGCCGGCCGCCGCCGCCCTTGGTGTTGTACTGGACGCCGCCGTCGGGCATCGTGCAGTCGCGGATATACTTGATCGCCCGGTCGATAATCTCCTTCGGCACGGGGATCCCCGCGTTGCGGCAGCCTCGCAAGCCCTGGACTTGCGTGATCGTTGTCGAACCCTCGTCAAACCCCTGACCGTCCTTCGCGCTGACATAGCCCCACCCGCCCGCCTCGGTCTGAGCCCGGCCGGTGAAGACGACGGCCCGGCTGAGCACCTCGACAATCTGCGTGCGGCGATCGACATCTTCCTCTTCCCCGAGCACTTGCGAGAGGAAGAGCATGGAGAAACCGTGGCCGTAGGTGTAGCGGTCGTCTTGTGTGGGATCGCCGATCAGGCCATTGGGTTGGACATTGCTCAGCAGGTAATCGACCGCCGCGCGAATGTTGGGCGCATACTTTCCCTGAGTTGTCGTGGACCCTTCGGTCAACAGCGCGATCCCTGCCATTGCCGTGATCGCGGTGGGGTAGCGGTCGTTGTTGGCCGCCCAGCGACCGCGTCGCGACTGCTGCTTGGCCAACCAGTCCAAGCCTTGGGTCACCGCTCGCGCAACGGCCGGATCCTTCGCCGCGTGAGCCTCGGAAGACGGCAGCCACGCCAAAGAAACGAACATGGCGACGACCAACCTCTGAGGGAATCGGCCGTAGCGACGCCATTCACGATTTGTGCCGTGACTGTCCTCACGCATGGGTCGGGCAGCTATCATGCCTTCATCGTGTCCGTTCATCTTGCCTCTCGCCAGGCTGCTTTTCTGGCTGTTTCGAAGGAAGCTTTCGGCCTGCGACGGGCGACAGCACGGCCCGGTGAATCGCCTTCCAAATCGCCTGACTGGCCGTGGCCGGTTCGTCGGTGAACGTCAGGGTCAATGTGTCGCGTTGAAGCCGAATCTCGACGGTCCGCTTTTGGGGATCGCCCGTCAACGTCAAGCCGTTGCTACCGTTGCGGATCGCCTCATTGCAAATCTCGTGCCCGTTGCGCTTGTCGATCCCCAGAAGAACGGTGTTCGAGGTCGTCACCCGCTGTCCCTTCTTCCGCTCCTGGACCGTTGCGGCGAAGAACAGCACCGGCAGCTGGCTGGGTTGATCCAAGGGAAGGAACTGGTCGTCGATTACCGCGGGCTTCGCCCACATGCTCTTTCCTTGGGCATCGAACGCATAGAGGTGTGCCTTGGTGATCCGTTGGCTTGAGGTTCCCGAGAGGGGGTGGATGTGCCGGTTCTCATCCTGATCGGATTCCGGCCCTTGGGTCAGGACCAGGTATTGGCCCGGGGAGTGGAAGACGAACAGTTCGCACAACGGCGGCTCAGGGGTGAGCTTTGCGTCGACCAATGCACGTCCGTCGGCCAGGTTGACCAGCAGGAACCGTCCGCTTGGCTCGAACAACGCCACGGCGTCATCCCCGACCCGCCGCATCTGGGCGCCTCCGGGGAATCGCTTGGCCGGCCATACATGCTCGCCGGTCCAGAGGTCGATCATCTTCAAGGTGCCTTGGTCGCCGTCGTCCTGCCAGACGAGCACGCGGCGGCCGAATGTCGATTCGCGTTCCAGCGGGGCCGGAACTTCCCGTTGGCCGACCACTTCACCGTCCAACGCCCGCAGGACCTTTGCCTTGGTCTCGCCGGGGGTGACGACAAAAATGTACTCGTGATCGCCAAAGACGATACTGTCGGGTCGGATGTCCTGACGCTGCCAGAGCACTTCGCCGGTGGCCGGATCCAGGGCCAGGCAGCGGCGATACTGCCGCAGGCAAAGGAGCTGCTCGCTGACCATCTCGGGCATGTTGATCGGCAACTCGCCACCGCCGGAGATGTGAAGGCGCTGGCGGCGCCCGCCCACGTTCGCGAAAACAACCCGGCCCAGACGCATCTCGCTTTCCGTGCCGCTGACGGCCCCCTTGAGGTCTTGCTTCCACAGGATTCGCGGCTTGACGCTGGACCCCGTGAGGGTGTCGACGGCCATCAGCTTGTCGGCCATCGACACGAGCATCAAGTGGCCGGCCACCGTCAGCCGCATCATGCTGCGGCTGAAGGAGAACGGGTCCTGGCTGCCGACGATATCCGACATGGCCATCTGCCAGAGCGGATTCCCCAGACCATCGCGGGCCAGGAGTTGCTTCGCCGGGGTATGGATCAACTCCACGGAGACGTCGTCGAAGAACGGCCCGCGGCGTCCGACGAACTCCAAGGACTGAGGGATCATCGCCATCGTCGGCGGCTGCGGCAAGAGGTTCCGTGTGATATCCACGCGGGCGAGCGGCCACGTCGGCGGCTGGAGCCAACGCCCCATCGGATCATCGGTGGGCAGGGCGGTTGCCAATTCCCGGCCGGTCTTGCCGTTGCGGCTGGGCACGTCCGCGAATTCGTCGCGGAGTCGCGCGTAGCAGAGGGCCGCCTCGCGAAAGCGGCCGGCCGAGCGGAGCATCTCGGCCAGTTCCGCCACGGCCGTAGCCGCGCGGGGCCGGTCGGCCGAACGCGTCTGGCGAAGCAACAGCAACTCCGCTTCCAACAACCGGCCCGACGCGTGCAGCTTGTGGACCAACTCTTGCCGGGCCGTGTCGGCCAGCGGATGGTTGTCGAAGTAGTCCAAGAAGCCTTGGAGCGAATCGGCGGTGCCTTCCTTCTGGGCGGCCTTCAACCGGGCCTCGGCCAACTGGTCGACCGCCGTGCGCGTGGACTCAGGCCCTCGCTCTCGCAAGGTGGCCAGGCGGGCCTGAACCCAGCGATCGCGGCGGATGTTCAAGACCGCGTTGACCTGGTCCAAGTCGTCGCCGCGATGATCCAACTCGATCAGCCGGGTGTACTGATCCAAGGCCCCGTGGATCTCGCCGGTGCGTTCGAGGCCGAGGGCCATGAGCCGCAGGAACGCCGCACGCTGGCACGGATTGTCGATGAGCGGTTCAATCTCGGCGACACGGCGAGAGTGGTTGGCAAAATCGGTCTCAAGCCCGTCGAAGTAGGCATCGCGGAGGAGGTCACGCGTGCTGGGATCGGCGCTGGCCTTGAGACTCTGCTGGAAGGCGGCAATGGCCTCGCGGAGTTGCCCTTGGTGCCAGAAGATTTCGCCGCGGAACCGGAGGGCCGCGGGGTCGTTGGGCGAGCCGGCCAGTCGCTGGTCGACGAGGTTCTTGAGCGCTTCGAGCTGGTAGAAGACCTCCACGGCGTCGGCCCGCTGGGACACGACCATCCCCTTGTAGCAGACCAGGTTGCCCGGCACGCTTCCCCGCCGCGACTTGAAGAGGTTTTCGACCCGGCCTTTTTCCAGGTCAATGGCCATGACCTCGGCGCTGGTCAGCGGCACGTGATAGGCATTCCCGCTGAGATAGCCCGAGCCGGTCGGCCGGCTGCCCGTCGGCAGATCGATGGTCCAAGCCGTTTGGCCGTCGGCCAGCTTCAAGGCCCGCACGCGCTGTTTTCCCACCAGGACGGCCTTGCCTTGATGGACGCAAGCCAGATAAAGGTCGTCCTGCCTGGGCTGCTTCCACACCAGCTTGCCATCGACGAGGTTCAGGCAATACACCCCTTCGGATTCCACAGGGGTCGCGATCACACGGCCGTCGGCGATCACGGCACTCGAATCGGTCCAACGGCCGGCTGGGCCGGCATCAATCATGCCGTTCATCGGAAAGAGGATGGCCTGTTGGTTGGCGTCGCTCTCGGGGGCGTAGGTGTAGCCCCACAACAGCGAACGGCTGGCCAACTCCACCGCGACAATCGAGCGGTTGGAGGTGGGGCATACCAGGATCCCATCCGCATACGAGGGGGAAACGCCCGACTGTCGTCGTAAGGGGTCGTTGAGCACCTGGCGGTCGACGTCGGCCAGTTGTTGCGACCAGAGCAGATTGCCGGTCTTCGCCTCCAACGCCAGCAAACGGATCTCCCCCTTGACCTCGGCGATGGCAAAGAGTTGATCCATCAGCGGCAAGGGCGGCCCCAGGAAGAAGGCGCCGGCCTGAGGAAGGCCGAACTCCTCGGGCGAGCCGCCGAGGTGCCACCGCAGCTTCCCGGTATGCACGTCGTAGGCCGCAAGGCGACTATAGGACTTGGGCCCCTGGTCGTCGCCCTGACGCTGGCCGCGGAAGAACATGCTCTGCACGAACATGCCGCCCATCTCAATCGGCAGGTCCTCGATGGCAAACACCAGCTTGCCGTCGCTGCTGAGCGTCCCATAGGTCGCATCGCCCCAGAGCCGGCTCCGCAAGCCCTGCTCCAGCTGAGGCCCCCGCTGAAAGGGCGAGTCGGGCGGCGGATTCAGAAGCGACTC
>JBDKTH010000371.1:0-2232 GCA_039680305.1 Thermoguttaceae bacterium
CCCTCCACGACGGCAGTCGATTCCAGTTCCATCGTCGGGCACGTCATGTCCTTGGTCACTTCCACCGGCTCGGGCTCCACCCGTGGGCTCGGGAGGAGATACCCTTCGGGCACGCGTGACAATCGTGCACGGAGCTTGCCGGGCTTGACGAATGCCGTGAACGCCCCTTGCTCGTCGGTCGTCGCGGTTTTGCCCCAGGTCTGTCGGCCTGAGTTGTCGGCGGTGTAGAAATACACCGAAACCCCTTGGACGCCCTTGCGGGTCCTCTTATCGACGACCTTGCCCTGGAGCGCGAGCGCCCGCTTCAAGGGGACGCTCAGTGACGCCTCCTCGCCAGACCTAATCTCGACAATAGACGACTTCTCCACGACGTAGGGCGAATCTGAACGAAGGTGGGCAGTAAGCATGTACTTGCCGGGCGGAAGTGATTTAACGCGGAACTCGCCGTGCTCGTTGGGGGTTAGTTCCTCGTAGTAGTAGACACGACAGTCACTGCCCGCTGAAGACCGCGCATCCGAGTAGCTGTGCAGATACAGGGTCACCCCTGCCGTGCTGCCGCCCTTTCCCTCGGGAACGACCGATCCCCTCAGGGCCCCCGGACGCTGGAGCGATATCGTAACCGGTTTCGCCAAAGTGAAGCTCACGTAGACCGAGCCAAAACCTTCGGCCGTGATCATCCCCACGAGACTGCCGACGCCGGGTACGCCACGAAGCGTGAAACTGCCGTCCTCGGCGGATTCGCCACTCGACTGGCGAATCCGCTCAGGTGAGAAGGGGAAGGATTCCATGCTCCGTTCGCCGTCCCCTCGCCAAGCCATGAGCTCGATTCGAGCCTTCGCGATGGGCTTTCCCCCCGCGTCGACCAGCCGGCCCTGGTAGTCCTTGACGTCCCGCAAACCAAAATGGACTTCCTGGGTCGACGGTCCGGAACCGAACGATACTCGCGAGTCTCCCCCGATGCGGCCCTGAGCGTCCTCAGCGAAGACTCCAAGGCTTTCCGTCCCCCGAACGAACTCGTATTCCTGCTGTTTGAACTGAAAGCGGCCCCGGGCGTCGGTCGTCGTCTGTTGAAGCACTTCCGGCGGGACACCTCGCTTTCCAGCGAGCAACAGGACCTTTGTGCCGACGCTCGGCTGTCCCGTCGGGTCCGCCACGGTTCCCACGACCGGCCCAACCTGGAACTTGACGGACTCGTCCTTGGGCTTCGGTTGTCCAAAACTCGTCGGTTCGCCAGAGAGGCCAAACGAAACAAGCACCGCAAGAATCGCTGCCCCAGACCGCATGACTCGTCCCTCCCCGAATGCTGGTGAAGCCGCCTGCGTCGTTCGACGATCGCCCGGCGCGACATCGCCGAGCCGTCGGCCGGAGTGCCCACGCCTGCCACGGCATCAGCAGCATAGCGAAGTTTGCAGGCCACGACAAGCCTCCCGACAACTCCTCAAGGTGAACCGCTCGCCTTGGGGGAACAACCGATCTCCCTCCCAACGTGCGTCACGCTCCGTCACCGGGATCCCTGAAATCGCCGCACACCAGGTGGATTGCTGGGCGATCACGCGGTATCCTTGTCGATAGTTGGCGGCATCGCGTCGCGCGACAAGGAGCCTACTTCTTCAGGGAGTCGTCCCGATGCAACGAACATCACTCTGCCTGCTGGTCCTCGCTCTGCTAGTGCCGTCGGTCAACACCGGCTTTGCCGAGGAGACACGTCCGAGGCCGAATGTCCTGTTGATCGCCATCGATGACCTGAACGACTGGATCGGCTGCATGGGCGGGCATCCCCAGGCCCAAACGCCGCAGATGGACCGGCTCGCCGCCCGGGGCACGCTCTTTGCCAACGCCCATTGCCAGGCGCCCCTGTGCAATCCGTCCCGTAGCAGCTTGTTGACCGGCCTGCGGCCCTCGACGACTGGGATCCACGGACTCAAGCCAGGGATTCGCGACGTGGCGGCGACCCGTTCCTGCGTGACGCTGCCGCAGTACTTCGCCGGACAGGGCTATTTCACGGCCAGCTTCGGCAAGGTGTTTCACGACGGCTCGATCGCCCCGCGTGATCGCTCCAAAGAGTTTCACGTCTGGGGGCCCGCGCCCGGCATGCCCCTGCCGCCCAAGAAGTTCGTTCACACGCCCGACGACCTCCGCGCGATGGACTGGGGCATTTTTCCGGCCGACGACCACGACCAGGCCGACTGGAAGATCGCCGATGCCTGCGTTGCCCAGCTCAAGTCGCTGCCG
>JBDKTH010000319.1:0-10379 GCA_039680305.1 Thermoguttaceae bacterium
CGACCGGCGACGACACCTTCGACGGCCGTTCCGGTTACAGCGTCCTCTCCGGCGCCGCCTTCTCCCTGCGGGCCGAGGCGTTTGCACGCGTCACGGCCTCCGGGATGGACAGCGGCGTGGATGTCGCCTACCTCTACGACTCCGCAGGCAATGACACCCTCGCGACCACCGGGCGCTACGCCCGCCTCACTGGCAGCGGCTTCTCGAATACGGCGTGCTACTTCGATTCAGTCTACGCCTACAGCACGGCCGGCGGCGTCGACACAGCCAATATGGCCGACTCCCAGGGCGACGACGCCTTTACCGCCTCGCCGACCGAAGCCAGCTTCCAGGTCGGCTCCTGCATCGCCTACGCCATGCAGTTCGAGCGGGTCACGGCCACCAGCACGGCCGGCGGCACGGATACGGCAGAATTCTTCGACTCCGCCGGCAATGACCGGTTCATGGCCTCGCCCATCCGGGCAAGCCTGACGGGCGAAGGATTCACGATCACCGCCGTCCGCTTCGAGACGGTCACCGCCCACGCCACGGCTGGCGGCACCGACGTGGCCGATCTCTACGACTCCAGTGGCGACGACACCTTCGAGTCGAGCCTCACCGTAGCCACCTTGTCCGGCCGACGCTACCTGAACCGCGTCGAGAGCTTTGAACTGGTCCACTGCTACGCCAGCGATGGGAACGACGTGGCCCACCTGTCGGGCTCGACCGGCAACGACACGGTCACCGTCAATGGCCAGGCCAACGTCGTGCGTCTGTCCGCCGACGGCTTCTCCAGCCGCGTCCGGGCGTTCGACGACGTCACCGTGTCGGCCGGAACTGGCGGCACGGACCGGTGCTACTTCTACGATTCCACGGGCAACGACGCGGCTTCGGCGGCCGGCTCGGATTTGATCCTCCAATACGCCGCCGCAACCGCCCACATCGAGGCTTTCACCTGGGCCCGGCTGTATAGCACCCTGGGCGGCCAGGACACCAAGCACATCGGGACCATCGACTTCCTGCTGGAAACCGTCGGCTCTTGGCAGGACGTGTAGTGCCGAAGCGACGGCGCTGGACAGACTGCTCTTGTGCCGGCTACCCCACTGGGGTATAAGCCGCACTTCAGGGGAGCATCGTTCATCGTCGGAGCCTTGCGATGCCCCAGTGTCCGGTTCTCGTTGCTATCGCTGCGGGTTGCTTCACGCTGGCCGGATGCCAGAGTCTTTCGCCGTCGCGACAGCCGGCAACGGGACTCGCTGCGGAGCCAAAGGTCTCGGAATCGGCCTTCCATCCCCTGGGGAAGCTCGAGAAATCGCTGATCTATGTCCCCAGTCGCTACCCAGAAGGGAATTGGCAGCCGGCAGGGCTGGACTTCGAGGACGCATGGTTCACGTCGGCCGATGGCACACGACTGCACGGCTGGTACGTACCGCACGAGCAGCCGCGTGCGGTAGTCCTCTTCTGCCACGGCAACGCCGGCAACGTGGCGACGTGGGCCGGCGTGCTCAAGACGCTTCACGATCGGATCGGCGTGACCGTGATGGCCTTCGACTACCGCGGCTTTGGCCGTAGCGAAGGGACGCCAAGCGAGGCGGGCGTGTTGGCCGACGCCCGTGCCGCACGCGCGTGGTTGGCGAGTCGAACCCGTCTGGAGCAACGTCAGATCGTGCTGATGGGACGCTCGCTGGGCGGAGCGGTGGCCATTGACCTGGCGGCCAAGGATGGTGCCCGGGGCTTGATCGTGGAAAGCTCGTTCACCTCCATGCCCGAGGTTGGCCATGTCGCCGTTCCCTGGCTGCCGGTGCGAGCGATGATGCAGACGGAATTCAACTCCGTGGCCAAGATCGGTCAGTATCACGGCCCCTTCCTGCAGAGCCACGGTACGGCCGATCAACTCATCCCCTTTGCCATGGGCCAGCGTCTGCATAGGGCCGCCAACGAGCCGAAGCAATTTGTGTCCATCCCCGGCGGCGATCACAATGATCCGCAGACCGACGAATACTACCGCGTCCTCACCGCGTTCCTCGATCGGCTCTGAGATTGGGGCTGGCATTTCGACCGGCGGCCTTTTAGACTAAGGACGTCTGGCAGGGAAGGATCCAAGACACACGATCCGCTCCGAGGTTTCGCGTGCCCCACATGGTCCCCATGCTGGCCAAGCCGTTGCCACCGCAAAGAGAGGAGTCCAACCGCATGCGTCGTACAAGAACTGTGGGGATCGTGGTCAGCCTGGTCGTGTGGGCATGGCTTGCGTGCGGTGTGGCATGGGCCCAGGAGCGAGTCGCCTATACGCCGCCGCGGCTTTCTGACCCGGAGGCCTGGTCGCTCATCCTGTTGCCGGACATCCAGACCTACAGCAAGTTCGGCCGCAACCAGGGGATCTGCGAGTTGATGACGGCGTGGATCGCCGAAAACCTGCAGACGCTCAAGATCGCGACCGTGCTTTGCACCGGCGACCTCGTCGAGCAGAACAATATCGCCCAACCGAAGGGCAAGAACGGCAATCAGAACAGCCAGCAGCAATGGGTTGCGGCATCACGGGCGTTCGAGCGTTTGGACGGCCGAACGCCGTACATCCTGGCGACCGGCAACCACGATTACGGCATCGAGAGCGCCGAGAACCGCGACACCCAGTTCAATCGGTTCTTCCCGAAGGACCGGAACCCAGCGTGGCAAGGCGTGCTCGTCGAGTGCGGGCCGAATTACTTCGGCGAAAAGACGCTGGAGAATGCCGCCTACGCGTTGGCAACACCTCAGGGCCGAAAGGTGTTGATCCTCTCGTTGGAATTCGCGCCGTCCGACGCCGTCTTGGCCTGGGCCAAAGAACTCGTCGCCCGCAAGGCCTACGCCGAGCACTTCGTCATCGTCTTGACGCACTCGTACCTGCACTCGCTCGCTTCGGGCAACGGCCTCATTGAACGGGAAGGGTATGCCGTTTCGGACGCCAATTACGGCAAGGCTATCTGGGAAAAACTCGTCTACCCCTCCGACAACATCCGCCTGGTGCTTTGTGGGCACATCGCAGGGACCAAGGACCCGCGGGAAAACGTCGGGTTCCGCGTCGACAAGAACCACCTGGGCAAGACCGTGTCGCAGATGCTTTTCGACACGCAGACCGACGGCGGCGGCTGGCACGGGAACGGCGGCGACGGCTGGCTGCGGATTCTCGAGTTCTCGGCCGACGGCAAACGGGTGTCGGTGCGCACGTTTTCCCCCCTGTTTGCCATCTCGCCCTCGACGCAACACCTGGCCTGGCGGACCGAACCGTTCAACCAGTTCTCGTTTGCGATTGACGGCGAAGCCGGAGGCCAATAGCCAACCGCGGATGGCGCCAAGAAGGGCTTCCGTCCCCGTTGAGACGTCAGGTCCACTGGCCCGTGTCGAGCAGTTCCCGTAGCGAGGGGAGCAACTGGCGTGCAGCCCGTGCGCGATGGCTCAAGCAGGCCTTAACCACGGCCCCCAACTCGGCAAAGGTGCGGTGATACTCGACGATCTCGAAGAGCGGATCGTAGCCGAAGCCCTGCGTGCCGCGTGCTTCCAAGAGGATCCGGCCGCGACAAAAGCCCTCGCTTTCCGCGCGGATCGTGCCGGAGGGGTCCGAGAGCGTCATGTGGCAGACGTAGCGGGCCGTGCGCCGTTCTAGCGGCGTCTGGCCGAGATTGGCCAGCAACTGGCGATTGTTCGTCGCGTCGGTGGCGCCGGGCCCGGAGTAGCGGGCGGAGAAGACGCCAGGGGCTCCCCCCAAGGCGTCGACCATCAAGCCGCTATCTTCGCCGAGCACCCAGCGCCCCAAGTGCCGCGCCTGTTGGGTCGCCTTCAATGCGGCGTTGGCGGCAAATGTCGCCCCATCCTCCACGACCGAGATCGCCTGAGGATAGTCGGCCAGCGTTTGCACATCGAGTCCGCACGGCGCAAAAAGGGTAGCCAACTCCTGCCCCTTCTTCCGATTGCCGGTGCCAAGGACCAGGATGGGCAGCGAGGAGGGCATGGGGATTTAGGATTTCAGATTTGGGATTTGGGGTCTGGGATTTTCAAATTGGGATGGGTGGATTGGGGGGCAAACGTAAACGCGAGGCGTTTGGGTGCAGGATCGGCCGTCGTCAAATCCCAAATCCCAAATCTGAAATCCCAAATCCCCATTAGTTGCGGCTGTAGTCGCTGCTGATCGACCGCTTGGGGACCTGGACGGGGATCGGCTGGATGTCGAACTGGATCTCCATGAGCTCCTTTGGCTTCATTCCTCCGGCCACCTGTTCGGCGCCAAACGCCTTCATGACGGCGTGGACGTCGGGGTTGATCTCGGTCCGGCCGTCCGCCCGGGGAGAGCCGACCGAATTGAAGCTCCCCACGGTGACGATGCTCGCATAGCGATCGTGGAAGACGTACGCCTCGTACTGCTTCATGCGCAGGGCTTCACAGAGCTTTTCCGCCTTCTCCCCGGCCTGGATGAGTCCGCTCTTGAACGACTTTTCCCCCTTCTCGATGGCGTTGATCGCCTTCTGGTCGATGATCACGCGACCGGTGAAATGGGCGACCTGGACCGTGTATTTGCCGGGGCACTCCAAGAGGCTGTAGCGGTTGCCTTCGTTCATGGCCAAAACCAGCTTGTCGACCCCTTTGGGGGCGAAATAGTCCTTGGGCAACAGCGGGTTGGTGGTGAGAAAGGCATGCCCCATCGGCCCGCGTTTCTTCTTGTCGCTGCCGATCGCGGAGTGAATCTCCTTCTGGACCAGGCGAAGTGCGGCCAACGTCTGGTTGGTCTGCTTGCCATCTTTGACGGTCAGACAGTCGGGCGTCGTGTACTTGAGTTCCTGGAGGGTTTTCTGGGCCTCGGGATCGTCGACGGACGAGTAATTCCCCACCATCACGGCGATCTCGCGGACCTCGGCGCCTCGCTGATACCGCATCTTCAACGGATCGCCGTACCGGTCGATCCCCCGACCGACCGTCTGCTGGCCCAATTCGAATTCCTTCTCATACATATAGGCCACTAGCTTGTACTTCTTCCGCAGCTCGTAGACCAGATCGCTGGCCTGCTTCCTGGCGTTGTCGCCGGAAAACGTACACGTAAGGATCATCCACGGCCCGTGCTCTTCGGTCAGGGCGTAGGTCTTGTTGGGATCCGCCTCGACACGCTCCAGCGTGAGCAGCTTGCCCCACGGGGCCGCCACCGCCAGGGCCGATAGCCAGGCCACGATGCCGCCGACCAGCAATCCGAGATAGATCCGGCTCTTCCTGTTCATACACCCTCCTTGGACGATCACGCGACAGACGAGATTCTCGCGGCGCAAGCTGTGGGTCGGAGAAAAGCGGGCGGGAGTGTAGCAAAAGCCCCGGAGCCATGCCAGAGCGATTGGAGCGCAGGTAGGGGAGAATCCTGAACCCTCTCAGCCTCGCCGCGGCGGCAGAGGCGTGGCGCCCTGAACCCGGCCGGCCACGACCGAACCGGCCACGACGCGGACGAGTTGCCCCAGGCGGGTTGCGTTTCCCTCCAGCTCAACGGGGGTATACCGGTCCGATGTACCGACTAGCCGGCCGGGTGACCGTTCGCAGCGTGGGCATTGCGGAGCAGGGAACCGTAGACGAGAACCAGTGAATGCGAGACTGCCTCAAGCAGTTCAACACTCGTCATTTAGCATTCGGCATTCCGCCTTCTGCATTCCTCATTCCTCTTCCACCGGCTCGATCGTGGCCCACATCGAGCCATCGCAATCGGCAATGAGGGGATCCTTGCCAAAGGCATGGATCTGATCGCGTTTGAGCTCCGCATGCTCTTTGGTCGTGGTCATGACGATGGCCCGGCCTTGGCTATCCACGTTGGAGGCGATTTGGTAGCCCTTTTCTTGCGGGTAACCGAAAAGCCGCATCATCATCGCAATCACATACTCATAGCTGTGATCGTCGTCGTTCCAGAGGACCACGTTGTAGCGTGGCTGACGTTTCGGCTTCTTGGTCTGGCGTTCTTCTTGGCGGCGGACCGTTTCTTGCACAGGCTCATCAATGGCGGTCGAAGGAATCTCGGACATGGGTGAACCCCTCTATTGACTGCACATCTGTAACCCCGATAGCCGGATGGACCCTAGTTCATTATATTGTAGGCTAGGGAACTCCGAAAAGCTCCCCCGAGTTGTTGGTGATGAACCCTATGTTGTCAACAGATCAGTACTTGGATGCTCACCGGGAGCAGTTTGAACGCGAGCTGGCCGAACTGCTGCGGATCCCAAGCGTCAGCGCCGACCCGGCCTGCCGCGGCGAGACCCAACGAGCGGCCGAGTGGGTCGCCGAGCGGTTTCGCCAGTTGGGTTTCAAGGTCCAGACGATTCCCACCGCGGGCCATCCCCTGGTCTATGCGGAATCACCGCGGGTCGAGAACGCCCCGACGGTGCTGGTCTACGGCCACTATGATGTGCAACCAGCCGATCCCCTGGAGCTGTGGATCTCGCCCCCCTTCGAGCCGACCCAGCGGGAGGGCAGCCTCTATGCTCGTGGAGCGACCGACGACAAGGGGCAGATGCTGACGCACGTGTTCAGCGCCCGAGCCTGGATGGAGACGACCGGACGGTTGCCGGTGAACCTCAAGTACATCATCGAGGGTGAGGAAGAGGTCGGCAGCCGCAGCCTGGAGATGTTTCTCGCGGAGCACTCCGAGCAGTTGGCCTGCGATTGCTGCGTGATCAGCGACGGAGCCCAGTTTGCTCCCGGTCAGCCGGCGATCACCTACGGACTGCGGGGCATCGCCTACTATGAATTGCATCTGACCGGCCCCAACCGGGATCTCCATTCCGGCACCTTTGGCGGCACGGTGATGAACCCGGCCAATGCCTTGACCCAGATGCTCTCGGCCCTGATCGACGCCCAAGGTCGACTCCAGATTCCCGGGTTCTATGACGACGTCGTCCCGCTGTCGCCGGAAGAGCGGGAGCAACTGGCCCGGCTGCCGTTCGACGAAGCGGCCTACTCTCGCGAACTGGGAGTGGCGGCCCTTCGCGGCGAGGTGGGCTACACGACGCTCGAACGCCGCTGGGCCCGGCCGACGTTCGACATCAACGGCCTGACCAGCGGCTACCAGGGGGAAGGGGCCAAGACCGTGCTTCCGGGTACGGCGATGGCCAAGTTCAGCTTCCGCCTCGTCCCCGACCAGCAGCCGGCCAAGATCAGTCAGCTTCTCGAGGCGAGGCTCAAGGAGTTGTGCCCGCCGGGGATCACGATGGTCTTGAACGACCACCACGGCTCGCCGGGCGTGCTGGTCTCCCTGGACAGTCCATTTGTGCAGGCCGCCGCCCGGGCGATTGAGCACGCCTTTGGCCGTGCCCCGGTCTACACCCGCGAAGGCGGGTCGATCCCCATCGTTTCCACCTTCCGCGAAACCCTCGGCGTCGATACCCTACTGATAGGTTGGGGCCAGGACGACGACAAGACGCACAGCCCTAACGAAAAATTCTGTCTGGCCGATTTCCACCGCGGCATCAAGGCGAGTGCCAAGCTGTGGGAGGAATTGGCCAGCAGTAAGCGGTAAATGCATAGTCAAGTAGGGCGGTGCCGAGCTTGCGAGGCCCGCCACTGCGTTGCCACAGTTCCGGCGGCCCTCGCAAGCTCGGCGCCGCCCTGCCTTACCAATCACTAACCACTATCCACTGCCATGCTAGATCGTCGATTCGTCGTTGAGAACTCGGAACAGGTCAAGCAGAACTGCGCCAATCGCAACGTCACGGTCGACGTCGATCGGTTTGTCGAGCTTGAGCGGCAGCGCAAGGCGATGCAGTTGGAGATCGACGAGCTGAATCGGAAGGCGAACGAGGTGGCCAAATCGATCGGCAAGGCCAAAGATCCGGCCGAACGCGAGGCCCGCAAAGAGGAAGGACGGCAACTGCGGGAGCGGGTGACGACCACGCAGGCGGAGCTCGAACGGGTTTCTCAGGAACAGGAAGCCATCCACCGTTCGATCCCCAATATGAGCCACCCCAACGCGCCGATCGGCGTGGACGACACGGCCAACCTGGAACTCTTCAAGGGGAAGACGCCCGTCCCGCAGTTCGACTTCAAGCCCTTGGATCACGTGGAGTTGGGCGAGAAGCTCGACTTGTTCGACTTCGAAGCCGCCGCCCAGGTGACCGGGCATGGCTTCTACTTCCTCAAGAACGAGGCCGTGCTCCTGGAATTGGCCCTGCAGCGTTACGCCGTGGATCTACTGATTCGCGAAGGCTTCACGCCCACGACCACCCCGGACTTGGCGAGGAACGAGATTCTGGAAGGCACCGGCTACATCCCGCGTGGGCCGGAAACGCAGATCTACAGCATTGCCAACACCGATCTGAGCCTGATCGCCACGGCGGAGATCACCCTCGGCGGCCTCTACGCCGAGAAGATCCTCGACGCGGAAGACCTGCCCATCAAGCTTTGCGGCATCAGCCACTGCTTCCGTACCGAGGCCGGCGCCGGCGGCCGGGCGACACGGGGCCTCTACCG
The DNA here is from genome assembly GCA_039680305.1 of Thermoguttaceae bacterium. Classification (GTDB taxonomy): domain Bacteria; phylum Planctomycetota; class Planctomycetia; order Pirellulales; family Thermoguttaceae; genus JBDKTH01. The sequence goes on from JBDKTH010000319.1 coordinate 8,446, forward strand.
CGTGCACCAGTTCACCAAGGTGGAGATGTTCGCCTTCACCCTTCCCGACGACAGCGACGCCATGCTCGACCACCTCCGCGACCTGGAGTGCCGGCTGTTCGATGGGCTGGGAATCCCTTACCACGTGGTCGATACGGCCACCGGCGACCTGGGCGGGCCGGCCTATCGCAAGTTCGACCTGGAGGCCTGGATGCCCGGCCGCGGCGGGTATGGCGAGGTGACGAGCACCTCCAACTGCACCGACTTCCAGGCCCGGCGATTGGGCATTCGCTACAAGGTCAAGGGCGAGAAGGGGACCCGCTTTGTCCACACGCTCAACGGCACGGCAATCGCCATCAGCCGGGCCATGATCGCCGTCCTGGAGAACTACCAGCAGGCCGACGGCTCCGTGGTCATCCCCGAAGCACTCCGTCCCTGGGTCGGCAAAGACCGCATCGAGCCGCGCAAGTAGTCCGCTCGCGGCTTAGCCCCACATCCCCTACTTCCCCGCACGAAGAATGCCCGCCGCCTCCTCACAGAGCCGCCGGGCTTCGTCTTCCGTGGGCGCTTCGGCAATGGCTCGACAAATCGGCTCGGTGTTGCTCGCACGCACCAACAGCCAGCGGCCGGGCCAGTCGAGCCGCACGCCGTCCAAGCGATCGGCCCGGGCGCCATCGAAGTGCCGGGCCAAGGCGTCGAGCCGAGCGGAGATGACTTCCCGCGACACGGGAATCTTGGTCTTCACAATATGGTAGCGAGGCAACTCGTCGGCCAACTCGCCAATTCGCACGTTGCGAGAGGCCATGGCGTCCAGCAAGATCGCCATGCCAACGAAACTGTCGCGGACCAGGCCGACCCGCGGATCGATCGGCCCGCCGTTCCCCTCGCCGCCGAAGATCGCGTCGTGGGCCAGCATACAATCGACGACGTTCGCCTCGCCCACGGCCGAGCGGAAGAACGGCACGCCGTACTTCTGGGCCAGATCCTCCGACATCCGACTCGATGCGCAGTTGGCCACGATCGGTCCCTTGCGACGGCGAAGCACGTGGTCAACGCACATCGCCAACGTATACTCCTCGCCCAGGTAACGTCCTGCGGCATCGATGACGGCCAGTCGGTCGGCGTCAGGGTCCTGGCAGAAGCCCACATCGGCGCCCGCCTGTCGCACGGCGGGCAGCACCCCGGCGAGATTCTCGGCCAGCGGCTCGGGCGTATGCTCGAATTGGCCATCGGTCGGGCCGCCCAGGAGCTTCACCTGGCAGCCCAGTTCCTCTAGAAGTCGCACTCCGAGCAGGCTGCCGGCGCCACGATTGGAGTCCAAAACCACTTTGAAGCGACGGGCGCGAATTCGGTCCACGTCAACCGTGGCGAGCACGGCTTTCAGATGGGAAGAGATGGCGTCGGTGCAGGCTTCCTCAGTGCCAAGGCGGTCGTGGCGGACCCAATCGATCGTGCCCGCCCGATAGCGGGCCAGGACCTTCTGACCGGGAGCGTCGGGGATCACGCGACCTTCGGCGCTGAAGAGTTTCAGGCCGTTGTACTCGGACGGGTTATGGCTGGCCGAGATCTGGATCCCGCCGGCTGCCCGATAGTGGCGGATCAGCACGCCAGTCGTCGGGGTCGCGGCAATCCCGGCGTCAATCGTATGGCGGCCGACCGCCCGCAGACCAGCATGGATTGCTTCGGCAAGCAGCGATCCCGAGGGCCGACTGTCGCGAGTGATCACCATGGCGCCGGCGGGCGCGGCTGCGGCAAAGGCGGTTGCATAGCGAATGGCCACCTCGGGCGTGAGGCTCTCGCCGACCACGCCCCGCAATCCCGACACACTGATAATCGGCTCCGCTGCCATACGACGATCCCCTCCTGCTCTGGTGTCCCGTCCGTTCCTGCCCGATTCTGAGCGAGTATTAGCAGAAAGCTTACTGCTGGTGGGGTTGGCTAGGCAAGGCGAATCG
>JBDKTH010000689.1:0-1792 GCA_039680305.1 Thermoguttaceae bacterium
ACGCGCAACAGGAGCATCGTCGTATCATCATATCGCATTCGCCGCTGTTGGCGTAGGGCGGCGACTTCCCGCTGCCAATCGTCCTCCGGCATATCCCAGAACCGCTCCCAATCGGCGGGGGTGCCCGCCTCCTGCTCGCGAAACGCCCACTCGGCCACGGCGTCCGTGCAGAGCACCACGAGATCGCCCGGCCGGCACTCCTCGTCGATCCGCTCGAACTGGACCCGATCATCGTGCTTGAGGTCCACGCTCCCCAGGGCCATGGGGCTCGCCTCCAACTGCACAGCGTTACTGATCGGAAACGCCCGCAGGGTCTTGCCCTCGCGGACCAGGAACAGGCAACTGTCGCCCACGGCATACCCGCGGAGCCGGCAACTTGAGGTGTCGCATATCTCGGGCGGGTCAACCAGCATCAGCCAAAGGAGGGTGGAAAACGCCCCCTCGCGGAACTTGGCCTTCTGAAACCAGGCAAGTCTCGACGCATCGATCCGACCGCTCCACGTTTCGCGGCAACTCTGGAGCCAATCGCGAAACGTCTCCTGACAGTCAGGGTCGGGCGGCGAGGCAATGGCCGCTTCCGTGAGGATTCGAGCCCAGTGCCGGGCAAACAGGCTCGTCGCCACGCCATCGGCGATCGCCGCCACGCCACGGAGGCAATCCGTGGCCCAGGCATCCTGGTTCTGCTCCGGATACTCGACGTCCTTGGGAAGCTCGAAGATTTGGGATTCGAAGTGCATGGCTCACCGCAATCCCGGGGCCGCCTGGGTTCCCATGTTGAGAAACTGGATCAAGCAAACCATGTCGGCATTGAACGCCATCCCCCGCGACCCAGGCTGCAGTCGAACGCCCTCGGCCGTCGCCAGCCGGACAAACGGGTCGGGCAGCACGCTCGACATGTCGAACAGTACCTTGGCCAGATCGTCGGGCAGCCCTTCGCGCGAGGCGGCAAACAGGAACGGATCGGCGGCCGTCATCGACAGGTGGCAGTTGAACAACAAGACGTTTCCGTCTTCCGTCGCCAGTCGCTTGACGGCCTCGGCATACGGCATCGGGTCGCCGTCCTGCGATTCCCCGTCGCTGATGTGCACCACGATCGGCGGGAAACTGCGGGGATGCTTGGCGATCCAGGCCGCAAGGATCTCGTGCGCCCGATAGAGCATGTGACACATCGGGGTCCCGCCCTCGGCCACCGGATCGACCCAAACCGGCACTTCGCAGGGGACCTCAAACAGTTCCCCGGTCTCGTCATCGCGAATAACCTGATTGCGGGTGTCGATCCGCGCCGGATGGGCGCCGATCTCCGTGATCGACACGAGCGTCTGGCCGGACAGCGGTCCGCGTAAGGCCGACTCGATGATCGGCTGGGCGTTGCGGTCGGTCCGGTAGCCGAACACGCCTACATCCATCCAATCCTTGATCCCTTCGTCGCCGCTGGCCCGAATGGCCATGTTCTGCAGCCAGCCGTTGATCGCCGTGCAGAGTTCGTCGCACTTGCGGTTGCGCGACGACCCCAGCGGCTCTTCCATCGAAAACGACTGATCCAGCAGGAACAGGAAGCAGGCCTTGTTCTGCCGGCTGATTTCCTGGGTATAGGGTGCACGTGACATGATCGATCCTTGGGGTCGTGCCTATTCGCGTTGTTGGTCAGGGCCTGTCCAAGTTATTCCTGGACCGGCCCTCAGCCCAAATTCTCTCGTGTCTCGGCCGGCGTGCTCGGCGACCTGTTCACGGGGCCGCGAGTCGAGCCAAACACCTTCCACGGCTTCCGGCCTTCCTGGGGCAGTTCCGCCGC
>JBDKTH010000496.1:0-4261 GCA_039680305.1 Thermoguttaceae bacterium
AACTTGATCTTCCATGCAGCCTACGACTGGATCTTCATCACCAATCTGTCCCTGGCCCCGGAACAGGTCAACTACAACATCGCGCGGCAGGTGGACGACTACACTACCGCCTCGATCAACACGAATGGGCACGCGCTCTATCACGGGCTGACACTCAGCCTGGAGTTTCTCTGGTAACTGCAATGTGGCTGACGACTCTGGTTCTGTTGACAATCTCGAACGTCTTCATGACGTTCGCCTGGTACGGACATCTGAAGTTCAAGACGACGGCGCTCTGGGCGGCGATTATCGTCAGTTGGATGATCGCCTTCGTGGAATACTGCTTCCAAGTGCCCGCCAACCGCATCGGGCATAACTGCGGAATCAGCACGGCCCAACTGAAGACCGTCCAGGAAGTGATCACCCTGAGCGTCTTCTGCGTGTTCTCGCTCTGGTATCTCAAAGAGCCGTTGAAGTGGAACTACCTGATCGGCTTCGTGCTGATCTGCTGCGGGGCCCTGTTTGTCTTCGCCCCCTGGCAGTCGAAGACCACCACCTCCTCCCCACCGACCGTCGAACGGCAGGTCGAGCAGCCCCACCACGGCTAGGGAGTTGTCGATCCTCGTCGCCTGGACTATAACCGACGCTTGGGGCATCGATCGTGCGCTCGTTTGGCCCCGCCAGCGAGGGTCGCTTGCCAGTCGGGAGTCTACGCCGTGTCTGGAATCGTACGCTTTTCCGTGTCGGTCGAAGGGGAGTTGTTGGAGAAGTTCGACCGCTTCTGCCAAGAGGAGGAGTTCGCCACCCGCAGCGAAGCGGTTCGCCAGCTCATCCGCGAAACGCTTACCCGTCGGGCTTGGGCCACCGACACCCGCGAGGTCGCCGGCACCCTCACGCTGGTCTACGACCACCATCGCTCCCAGCTCCGCGACCGCTTGATGGAGTTGCAGCACGACAACACGGATCTAGTCGTCTCGACGATCCACACCCATCTGAGCCACGATGTCTGCCTCGAGGTGATCGTGCTCCGCGGCCCCGCCAGCCGTCTGCAGAAGCTCGCCTCCCAACTCCGGGGCATGAAGGGCGTCTACAAGGGCGAGCTGGTGATGGCTAGCGCCGACGGCGAGTAGGCTATCACGCCCTCCCTCAAAAGATGTAGTTGGCCGGCAGGCTGTGCCGTCTCCGCTGCCGATCTTCGGCGGTTGGCTCATCATTTTCTCGACATCCGGTCGATCCCGTAATAAAATAACGCGGAACGTGTTATTGCTGCGCCGACCGTCTTGATCGTTCCGGAGGACCGAGGGTGAACGTCCACGCGAGAAGAAACCTTGTCGGCCTCAGTGTTGTGGCGGTGTTGCTGGGCGCTCGCGATGCCCGGTCGCACTTCCAGGTCGTGCTGCCGGCCCGCGACGTGGTGTCGGTCGACGATGGCAAGACCGTGGATCTGGAGATCCGGTTCACGCATCCGATGGAAGGCGGCCCGGTGATGCCGATGGGCCAGCCGCGACGGTTTGGGATGCTCGTCGGCGGCAAGCATCACGATCTCATGGACACCCTTCGGGCGAAGCCGGTCGACGGCAAGACGACTTACGCGGCCACGGCCCGGCTGCTTCGTCCGGCGGATTACGTCTTCTACCTGGAGCCGGCGCCATATTGGGAACCGGCGGAAGCGAAGATGATCATCCACTACACCAAGGTCGTCGTCGACTATCTCGGTGCCGAGGAGGGCTGGGACCAGATGGTCGGGTTTCCCGTGGAGATCGAGCCGCTGGTGCGTCCCTACGGTCTCTGGGCCGGCAACACCTTTCGCGGCATTGTCAAACGCAACGGCCAGCCCGTTCCCTTCGCCACCGTGGAAGTGGAGTATTTCAACCAAGGCCGCCAGGTGGCGATCCCCAACGACGCCTTTTCCACGCAGGTGATCAAGGCCGACGCGGCCGGCGTGTTTTCCTATACCATGCCCCGCGCCGGCTGGTGGGGCTTTGCCGCGTTGGTCGATGGCGATCAGAAGATGCAGAGTCCCGAGGGCCAGCCGGTCGACGTGGAACTCGGCGGCGTGATGTGGGTGAAGACAGTCGAGATGAAGTGAGGCAGTAGGCGGTCAGCAGTCAGCGATCAGAGGCATCTTGGGCATCACTGCCTACCTCCCGGAGCAAAGTATGCACATTCCCGACGGCCTTGCCAACTCAACCGAAGGATTCGCGGTGCTCGCCGTGGGCGGGGCGGTGGCCGCGGCGGGGACGGCCATTGGGTTGCGCAAGATGGACTACGAGCGGATGCCTCAGGTGGCACTGCTCAGTGCGGCCTTTTTCGTGGCGTCGCTGGTCCGGGTGCCGATCGGCGTGACCAGCATGCATCTGGTGCTCAACGGCCTGGTGGGCCTGGTGCTCGGGTGGGCCGCCTTTCCGGCGATCCTGATCGGGCTGCTGTTGCAGGCGGTCTTTTTTGGTTTCGGCGGGCTGACCACGCTGGGGATCAACACGGCAACGATGGCCCTGCCGGCCGTGGTCTGTTACTACCTGTGCCATGGCTCGGTCCGTTCGGCGACTCGCCTTGTCGCCCTCGGCGGCGGTTTCGTGGCGGGCCTGATTGGCCTCCTCCTGGGCGCGGTCTTAACGGCCGTCGCCTTGGCCGCCGCCGGCAAGGAGTTCGCCGTGTTCTCACCCGCCGTGGTTCTCGCCCACGTCCCCTTGGCGTTGGTCGAGGGCGCCGTCACGGCCAGTGCGGTCGCCTTCCTCCGCAAAGTCCACCCCGAACTGCTCCACACCCCGCTCCTCGAGCCCGGTCCCTAGCCACGAGCCTCCCATGTCCCGCTTCTCAATTTGCAATTCTCAATTTTCAATTTTCAATTTCCAATTCTCCCTCCTCGTCCTCCTCGCCACGCTCCTTTCCGCTGCCCCCGCCTCCGCCCACAAACTCCACGTCTTTGCCGTGGCCAATGGTTCGACGATCGAAGGCGAAGTCTACGCCGCGGGCAACTCGCCGATTCGCGATGCGTCGGTCAGCGTGCTTGGGCCGAACGGCGAACCGCTCGGCGCGACGAAGACCGATGACGACGGAAAGTTTCGCTTTGGCGCCCGGCAGCGAGTCGAACACACGTTTGTCGTGGACGCCGGCGAAGGGCATATCGCCCGGTACAAGGTCTCGGCTGACGAATTGCCCGCCAACCTGGCTTCCATCGCACCGAAACTCAAGCCGCTCACGGCCGAACCAGCCAAGCCCGTGGTCGAGGAGAAGCCAGTGTTCAAACCCTCGCAAGATCCGCCCCCGGGCCCCGATGTCCAGCAGAAACTCGACGCGGTCCATTCGCAGGTCCTCCAGTTGCGCAAGCAGCTCGACGCTTACGAGCAGAGCGTCCGTCTGCACGACATCCTCGGCGGTGTTGGCGTAATCCTCGGCTGGATGGGCCTGAGCTTCTACTTCCTTGGCGTTCGTCGTCGCGAAAAACACAAATAGCCGCTTGCGGCTTAGCCCGCTTCCGTGCCCCCTTCCTTAACCCCAGAACCATGTCCCAATCAACCGCATCGATCCTCGCTTCGACCGCACTGACGCGGCAGCCATCGCCGATCGACTGCGTTGACCCGCGCGCGAGGGTCCTCGCGGCCGTGGCCTTTTCGGGCGTGGCGGCGGTCTGCCATCAGTTTGTCGCGCTGGGGCTCGCTCTCGCCATTGCGGTGGCCGGAATGCTGGTGGCCCGGTTGTGTCTTGGACCCGTGCTGCGCCGTCTCATGCCGCTCAACCTGCTCCTGCTGCTTCTGGCCGCCGTGCTCCCCTGGACCACGCCGGGCACGCCGCTGGTGAGCCTCGGGCCGGCCGTCTACAGCCGGGAAGGGCTGCTGCTGGTGGCCACGATCGCCTTGAAAGGCAACGCCATCGTCCTGGCCCTGGTGGTCCTCCTCGGCACGCTCGACGTCACCACCCTCGGACACGCCCTGAGCCACCTCTACGTGCCGGAGAAACTGACCCACCTGCTGTTGTTCACCGTCCGCTACCTGGAGGTGCTCGAACGGGAATACCTGCGACTGACGGCGGCCATGCGCATGCGGGGCTTTCGGCCGGGGGTGAACCTCCACACCTATCGCACCTACGGCTACCTGGTGGGCATGCTCCTGGTCCGCAGTCTGGAACGATCGCAACGGGTCGTAGCGGCGATGAAATGCCGGGGATTCCGCGGTCGGTTCTACCTGCTGGACCATTTTGCGTTCACTCTTCACGACGTTCGGTTCGGCATGGTATCCTTGATACTGCTGTTGGGGATGGCACTGATGGAGTGGTTATGACC
>JBDKTH010001157.1:0-6510 GCA_039680305.1 Thermoguttaceae bacterium
GCGACGTCTCTTTGGCGGTCGGCGATGATCGAGGCGGGCTGGCCACCTGGTTTGAAGTCCGCAACGACTCGGACAGCAGGCTCCGGATGATCCATCCGCTCGAGTCCCATTCGCGTGCCGTGCGGACGATCTTGCCATCGCATCGCAACAAAGCCCTGTTGAGCTTGGGCGACGGCGGCACGGTTCATCTCGATTACATGACTAGCGAGCGGCATCTCATGAGTTTCGAGGCCAGCGAAGGGCAACCAATCGACGTTGTAGGCTTTTCCTCGCGGGGCAATGCGGTCATCGGCCTCGACTCGCAGAGCGCGCTGCACGTTTGGGAACTCGACGACCTCTATCCCGAAGTCAGCGTCAAATCGCTATTCGGCAAAGTCTTCTACGAGGGCTACGATCAACCGTCCTACGCCTGGCAGACCACCGGCGGCGCCGACTTCGAGCCGAAGCTGAGCCTGGTCCCCTTGATCCTCGGAACCTTCAAAGGCACGCTTTACGCGATGCTTTTCGCCGTGCCCTTGGCGCTGTTCGGCGCGGCCTATACCAGCCATTTTACGACGCCGCGAATTCGCCAGTTCGTCAAGCCCACCGTGGAGATCATGGCGGCCGTTCCCTCGGTCGTGCTCGGTTTCCTCGTGGCCCTCTGGCTGGCGCCGGTCGTGGAACGTTGGCTCCTGGCCGTGCTGGCGAGTCTCGTGACCATCCCGCTGACGTTTGTTGCCTTCATGACCATCTGGCAAGCCGTGCGTCGATACGACTGGGCCAAGCGGATCGAGACCGGTTACGAGTTCCTCATCCTGGTTCCGGTGCTCCTCCTCGGCGCAGCCGTCGCCGTGTGGGTGGCCGGCCCCTTGGAGTCGTGGCTCTTCGGTGGAAATGTCCGGCTCTGGCTGTACGAAACGCTCGATACGCGTTACGACCAGCGGAATGCCATCATCATCGCCTTTGGCCTTGGCTTTGCGGTGATCCCGATCATCTTCTCGATTTCCGAAGACGCCCTGTCGAGTGTGCCGCATAGCATGACGGCCGCCTCGATGGCCCTGGGGGCCAGCCGGTGGCAAACCCTGTGGCGGGTGATCCTCCCGTCCGCCAGCCCGGGGATCTTCGCCGGGATCATGATCGGTTTCGGCCGGGCCGTGGGCGAGACCATGATCGTGCTCATGGCCACCGGCAACACGCCGATCCTGGATTGGAGCCCCTTGAACGGTATGCGTACGCTTTCGGCCAATATCGCCGTGGAAATTCCCGAGGCCCCTGTAGGCGGCACCCTCTATCGAGTCCTGTTCCTATGCGCAGTGATCCTGTTCCTGTTGACGTTCATGCTGAACACGGCCGCGGAGCTGGTGCGCCAGCGTCTGCGGAAAAGGTACGGCCGGTTCTAGCATCACGAGCCCGCGGCAAGCGGTTTTGGCGTCAAGGAGAGCCGTTGGTCTGGGCGACCGGCGGAGCCCTGGCCGTGATGCTTTTATTGACCTGCGTCCTGCTGGCCGTGGTGCTCTACAACGGCCTGGGCGTGTTCTGGCCTCACGCCGTTGCCGAAGTCACCCTCGCCGACGGCAGCAAGATCCTTGGCGAGCCACTCCGCCGCGACCGTAACCCGGACACTGGCGTGGTGAGCGTGCAGTTCAAGACCGCCAACCGCGAAGTCGATCCGCAACGCCAGGATTTCCACTGGTACAAGCAGGAAACGATCCGGAGCCTGACCTATCCGGCCGCCCCGTTTGTGCTGGAACGCACGGAGAATGGGGACTTCCTTGGCTATTTGACATCGCTGAAGGTCCCCAACCTCGTGGTTCCCCAGGAAGCCCCTCTGGCGTCGCGGTTCGCGATTGCGTTGGGGGCCGTTCGCGACAAGCGGGCATCCGAGGTCCAGCCGATCGCCGATCAGCTCTCCTCACTCAGCAATCGGCTCCAGGAGCTTCGCCATGCAATCCTCAAAGTGGAGTATCGGAAGAAGCGTCTGGCGACCACATCGCCATCGGAGATGGTAGTCAAGCCCCTTGACGACCAACTAGCGGCACTCGAAGCCAAGACGAACCAGATCAAACGGGAGTCGGACGAACTGGTCGCGGCCCAGCAGAAGTCGGAAGCGGCGCTCCGCGAGAATGTGGCGGTCTTTGCCGACGCGTCGGGCAAGACGACCACCATCCCGTTGGTTAACGTGGTTCGCTTCTATCAACCCAACTCCATGGGGCTTTTCGCCAAGGCGGGGCACTATCTGGCCAAGGTCTGGGAACTGCTGTGGGAGGAGCCTCGCGAGTCGAACACCGAGGGGGGGCTGTTTCCGGCGATCTTCGGCACCGTCATGCTGGTCTTCCTCATGGCGATCGGCTGTTTTCCGCTAGGCGTGCTCGCCGGAATCTACCTGGGCGAATATGCCAAGGAAAACGCCTTTACCCGCCTGGTGCGAATCGCCGTCAACAACCTGGCCGGCATCCCGTCGATTGTCTACGGGATCTTCGGCCTCGGATTCTTCATCTACGGCATCGGCGGCCTGATCGATCAGTGGTTCTTCCCCGAGCGGGTTGCCGGCGGCATGCCGACTTACGGCACCGGCGGGATTCTCTGGGCCAGCCTGACCCTGGGACTCTTGACCGTTCCGGTGGTCATCGTCGCAACCGAGGAAGCCCTGCGTACGATTCCCCGCAGCTTCCGGGAAGGCTCGTATGCCCTGGGCGCGACCAAACTCCAGACCCTTGCCCGCGTGCTGATGCCCATGGCTTCCCCTGGGATCATGACCGGATTTATCCTCGCCATGGCCCGGGCGGCTGGCGAGGTGGCCCCCCTGATGATCACTGGCGTCGTGAAACTCGCCCCCGGGCTGCCGCTGGACAGCCACTTCCCGTTCTTCCACCTCGACCGCAAATTCATGCACCTCGGGTTTCACATCTACGATGTCGGCTTCCAGTCCCCGAATGTCGAGGCCTCGAAGCCGATGGTCTTCGTGACCACGCTGCTTCTGTTGTTGATCGTTCTCGTGATGAGCAGTGTCGCAATCTCGTTGCGGAACCGAATGCGACGCCGCTTCCAGATTCGCACGATTTAGCTATATTTAGGTAGTCTGCACACCTCACCAGGTTGACCATGGCCGACTCGCACGTTCAGCTTGCCCAAAAGATCGAAGCATCCCCTTCCGCGGGAGTAGAGCCTCCCCGAAAGCACCTCGCCGAGGGCGTGGCGCAATATAGATTCGGGGAGCCGATCACCGAGGTCGATGATTTGTGCCTGTTCTATGGCCGGTCTCAGGCCTTATTCAACGTCACCATGGATTTCCCCCGGAATCAGGTGACCGCCCTGATCGGCCCGTCGGGCTGCGGAAAGTCGACCCTCCTGCGCTGTCTGAACCGGATGAACGACCTGATCGACGACGTCCACACCACGGGCCGAATCCTCTTGGATGGCCAGGACATCCTCGACCCAACGCTGGACGTAATCGAGCTGCGGCGTCGCGTGGGCATGGTCTTCCAGAAGCCGACGCCGTTTCCCAAGTCGATCTACGAAAACGTGGCCTATGGCTTGCGGATTGCCGGCGTCCGGGACAAGCAGACACTGGACGAAACCGTGGAAAAGAGCCTGAAACGGGCCGCCCTCTGGGACGAGGTCAAGGACCGGCTGCACGAGTCGGCCCTCGGCTTTTCCGGCGGCCAGCACCAACGGCTCTGCATCGCCCGGGCGATCGCCGTCAGCCCGGAGATCATCCTGATGGACGAGCCCTGCTCGGCCCTCGATCCTCGCTCGACCACCCGGATCGAAGACCTGATCGGCGAATTGCGTGGCGAGTTCACGATCATCATCGTGACCCACAATATGCAGCAGGCCGCCCGGGTCTCGGACTACACGGCATTCCTCTACGAGGGTGTATTGATCGAGTTCGGCCCGACCAAGCAGTTGTTCACCAAACCGGTGAAAAAAGAGACGGAGGACTACATTACCGGACGTTTCGGGTAGAATACCTTTAGAACCTGTCCCAAAACCGGATCCAAGCCGGCTAGACACTTGGTGCGCTCGGTTCCGGAACAGGTTTTTGGGCAAGTCAGCGAAACGGTGATCGTCGCGGTCATTTCCCGTCGCCTCCCCTCTGTGAAGGTAGATTCAAGGAGCGGACTTCATGTCGGTGCATTTGCAGAAGGCAATCGAGAAGCTGAAGAAGGATCTGCTGTCGCTCTGTGCGATGGTCGAAGAACAGGTGCAGAGGTCGCTCCGGGCGCTCTTGGAACGCGACGAGGATCTGGCTCGGCAGGTCGAGCAGCGGGATGTGGAAATCGACCAGCGTGAAGTTGAGGTCGAGGAAGAGTGCCTGAAGACCTTGGCGCTGCATCAACCAGTGGCCGGCGACTTGCGGTTTATCGTCGCCTCGCTGAAGATCAACAACGACCTGGAACGCATCGGCGACCTGGCGGTCAACGTCGCGCGCAAGGCGGTCAGTTTCGCCTCCCAATTGCCCATGGAGATCCCCTTCAATCTGGCAGGGATGGGCGAGAAGACTCAGGAGATGCTCCGCGACAGTCTCGATGCCCTGGTCAACCTCGATCCGAAACTTGCCAATAACGTCTGTGCCCGGGACGACGAGGTCGATCGAATGAAGCGAGCGATTCGCGTCCGCGCGGAGGAGATGATGCGGGCCGAGCCCGACCACGTCTCCCCCCTGCTCACGCTCCTGGCCGTATCTCGCAACCTGGAGCGGATTGCCGACCACGCCACCAACATCGCCGAAGACGTGATCTACATGGTCGAAGGCAAGATCATCCGCCACGGCGAAGGCGACTAGCTCCGCTCCGCTCCGGATGGTCGCATCGGCAGCGAGCAAGCACCAGGAGTGGGATCACCAGGCCGTCCAGCCGCCGTCGATCACCAGGTTCTGGCCGGTCATGTAGCTGCTCCCGTCGCTGGCCAGGAACACCACCGCGGCTTTCAGTTCGTGCGGCAGTCCCATGCGTTCCATCGGGCTGTGCGTGCAAAGTCGCTTCACCATTTCCGGGTTCGCCTTGGGCGATGGGAATGGCCCCGGGCTCAGGCAGTTGACCCTCACGCGGTCCGGCGCCCAGTAGATGGCCAGGTGCCGGGTCAGGTGGATGATCCCGCCTTTGAGCGTGTGATATGCGACCGGACTGGCCGGCACAGCCCCGGCGTACGCATCAGGATACGAGCCAACCAGTCCATACATCGAGCCGAGCATAATGATGCTGGCCGGCTTGCCGCGCTCGACCGCCAAGTTCCGCACCAATCGGGCAAGGGTGAAGTAGCCCGTGGCGTTGGCCAAGTGGCGGCTGAACTGCTCGGGCGTCACGTCGGTCCAATCGTTGGCCAGGACGGCGTGCCCATTGTTGACCAGCACATCGACGCCGCCGGCCATCTCCAGGGCTTGGGCGAATCCCTTTTCAATCGAGGCCGTGTCCATGTGGTCGATGGCCACGGCGGTGTGGGACACGCCCTGACGCTTGGGCAACTCATCCGCCACGGCCTGTGCCCGGGCCAATTCTCGGCTCGACACGATCACACTGGCCCCCGCTTCGGCCAAGGCCCGGGCCATCGCGCTGCCCAGATACCCGGAGGCTCCGGAGATCAGTGCCCGTTTGCCGGTCAGATCGAAAAGCTCTTGAACGGTCGGTTCATGCTCGGGGGTTATGCTCATGCGTTCGACTCCGGAGACAGGGGGTCTTGGACGTGCGGGACCTGCCAAGCCGGGCAGTCGAGCGCCTTGAGAACCGCCAGATTGACGCGAAGGGTTTGAATGCCTTCCTCCAGCGTGCAGAGCGGGGGCCGTAGGCCGTCGATCGCGTCGAGGAATGCATGGGCCTGGCCCAAGAACAGGTCATCGCGTTCGAGTTTCCCGGCCGGCTCGTCATGCCACGGTTCGTCAGGCCGAACCGTCCATCGCCAACGCTGGTTGTGGCTTTCCCACCGTGCGGTGCCTTCGGTGCAGACGACGGTAATCGTCAATTCGTTGGGGGCCTGATACTGGTTCAGGATGTAGGAACCCAGGACGCGCCCTTGACGGGTGATCACGTGGACCGTGTCCTCGACCTCCACGCCATCGAGCACCTGGTGGGCCGCGTCGGCCATCAAGCGGTCAATCGGTCCGGCAAGCCACTCGCCGGCGTTGAGATGGTGCGTAATCGCGTCCTGGACCGCCCCGCCGCCCGTGGCGCGGTCCTTGTAGTAGATCTCGCGGTAGGCCGGCCGATAGGTCGGAAAATGCTGGCCGCAGTAGGTGAGCACCTCCACAGGCCGACCGAAGCGGCCCGACCGGATCGCCTCGCGCATCGCCTCGAGCGACGGATGGGCCCGAAGCACATAGGCCACGGCCGTTACCCGATTCTTGCCGGCCGTCGCGGCTTGAAGCTGCTCGACGCCCTCGAGGCTGGTGCTCAGCGGTTTTTCGATCAGCAGATGCTTGTCGGCCTCTGCCAGCTGGACAGCGAGCGGAATATGGAAATTGGCCGGCGTGGCGACGACCGCGGCATCGTAGTGCTCGGCGAGGGCCTGCTCGATCTGGGCATACGTCTTCTCGAT
>JBDKTH010000927.1:0-3536 GCA_039680305.1 Thermoguttaceae bacterium
GGTTGGGTGGCATGCCGTCACGCGGCGCAGCCGCGCACTCGGCATGTTTCTGGGCCGAACGACATGCCGACCTGTCGCTGCGCTCCATGACGGCATGCCACCCAAAAACCACGATCTGGGCAGGACACTGCACGAGAATCCTAGTCCGCGCAGCCCCTTCCGCGTCCCTACGGTGCAGGGAAGCCCAGCGTTGGCGCACTGGGCGGTGCCTCGCCTTGCCGCTTGAAGGTGATCTGCCAGGAGACGTTGCGGTTTTCCGAGGCTTGGAGGGTGACGCGGATCCAGCGGCCGTTCTGCTTGCCGGTGGCGGTCACTTGGGCCTCCTGGTCGGTGGGCGAGATGCCGATGACGTCGGCTTTCAGCGCCGGATCGGGAACGACGATCCGCATCTCGTACGGGTCGCCCGCCACGACCCGGGACACGCCCACTAGCGAGTCGTTGGTCGGGTCCCAGGCTTCGGCCGGCAGATCGAGGAGCCCCTGGGTCACGTGTCGCGAGGTGCTGACCACCTGGGGCCGTTCGAGCGCCGGCCGCAGGATGATCACGTGGCAGGAGGTGGGCCGGAGCTTCGCCCCCAGGGTGCCGGAAATCGAATCGATCACTTCCCCTTCCCAGAAATCATACCCCACGTAGCGTTCGCCAGCCTTGCCGTCGGGTGAAAGCTGCGCGAGATCGACTTCGACGGTCTTTTCCGTGGTGCCCCAGTTGAACAGGCCCAGCACGTGGCGTTTGGATTGCGGATCGCCGACGTACCAGGCCTCGGCGGGAAAGGCCTTCCAGAGGTCGAGCGGCCGGGCCGTCCGGTTGTGGTTGGGGATCGTCCGTCGCACCACCTCCATTCGCTCGGCCGCGACGCCGGGCAACCAGTCGCTGAGCATGTAGATCTGCCCGGTGATGGCGACCCACGAGGCCCACGCCCGGACCTGATCGAGCGTAAAGTTTTTGTCGAGGTAGACCACGTCGGGATCGTTGTGCCAGACGCGGCCATGGAGGAAGTAGGTCGCCGTGGCCGCCTTGGCGTTTTCGAGGATGCCGCCCCACTTCTGCTGGCTGTCGATGCCCACGCGCATGCCGTCGACCAGCCCGATCGAGGCGCCAAGCGTGCGCATGTTCTGGGCCATGGTGCTCCCGAGCAGATAGGCCTTGGGCCCGGCGCCTTCGCGCACCGCCTTCAGGCCGGTGCGGTAGGCCTCGACGTTGGTCATGTAGGGGTCGTGGAACACGGCCTCGCCGAAGTCGTCGGGGCGGAATCGCGGGTTGGGGTAGAGGAGTTTCGCGGCCAGGCCGGCCCACAGGGCGTCGAGCTTGAGGAACTGGTAGCCCCAGTCGTTGGCCATCCGGTGGATCGTGCCGCGGAGCGACTCGGAGGCGTCGGCGTGGGACATGTCCAGGGCGTCGCCGCCCGGACTGACTTCGTAGATCGAGCCGTCGGCGTGCCGCACGAACCAGTCCTGGTGCTCGGCGAACATCGGCCGCTTGTGATCCCAGACAAAGGGCATGAACCAGAGGCCCGGCTGGAAACCGTGCTCGGTGATCATCGTCGCGGCGGCCTTCATGCCGCTGGGATATGGGCCACCCGGCTGGGTCGCGTCCCGGCCCGGTTGCCAGCCGTCGTCGATCTGGAGCACGTCGAAGCCGAACTTCCGGAGATTCGCCGCGCTCCACTGGGCCAACTGCTGCAGTTGCGTCTCGCTGGACGGCCCGGCGTGATACCAGGTCATATAGCCAACGGGAACCGGCTTGAGCTGAATCTCATGGAGCAGGGCCAACTCCTCGGCATAGAGTTCCAGCCCTTGGCGCGTGTCGTCGAAGTAGCCGATCGCCAAGGTCTCGCCGACGGCCGTGCTGGCCGCAGGGATCTGGAGCCGGCCGTACTGCGAGAGGGCTTCCAGACGCACCTGATCTCCCTTGGCCGTCGAGCGGACGAGCCCCGAGGCGCGTTCGTGCGTCAACCAGGCGCAGACCACTCCGGCCCGGGTGGCTGGATTGGCGACGGCCAGATACAGGGGGCCGGTCTTCGCCTGATTGGCCGCGGCCAGACCGTCGTAGCCCAACACGCGCAGGTCGCGGGCCGGCTGTGCGAGCGCAAGCGGCAAGACGATCGATGTGGCCTCGTTGAGCGACAGCGGCTCGGCCTTGGCGTTCTTGATCGTCGTCTTCACCAGCACAAACGGCAGTTGCTCGCGGAGCATCAACATCGCGGTGCGGCCTGACGCGTCTTCGATGGTGATCTGCTTGGAGTCGCCCACCGTGGCGACGTCGACCTTCGCTTTCCGGGCTTGGAGTTCGCCGACGGTCGCGCGCACGAGAAACGGCGTGGCGCCGCGCGACGCGGAGAACGTGCCATCGGCCGGATCGTAGTCGATCGAGATGATTCCGTTGGTGATGCGAAGCGGTGCCTCGGCGGCCACGGCGCAGCAGGGTCCCAGGAGGGACCATGCCAGCAGTGCTATCGCCAGACGCTTCGAGCAGTCGCCTATCATATTGCCCTGTTCCTTCCGTTGCTGAATCTTCGGGACGTGACGTCGCGGCCGCTGTTGCCACGGCCTTGGCGGACGCCGTGCGCGCAACGTGCCCTCTTACCAATCATTGCACATCGCGTCAAGATTTTCGCCGAAAAGTCTGCCGACGGGAAGAGCGACTTTTTTGCACAACCTCACATCGGGTGCTTGACAGAAATCGTGATCTACGTCATTTTCTATACATCGCACGGCAGAAGGCTGCGAGCGGCGAGTTGTCTCTGGTCGGTGACAGGCAACCCCGGTCTCGGTCAACTCCGGCATGTTACGGGGGTGGGGTCGTTGGGTGGGGGTGCGTCGTTTTCTTTTGCGACGCTCGCTCCCTCTCTACCCACCGCTCGGCAACGCCAAGCCACGATTCGAGAAGAACTGTAAGAGGGAGTCCGGCCTACCGCCAATTGCCGGAGAGGAAAAAACGGAGATTAACGTCCCGGTCCCCCCCCGGCCTGAAGGTCTGGATTTCCAGCGCCATACGATCGCGAACATCCGCAAAGGATTGCCCCGCAAGGCACGGATGCCTTTCTTCTTTTCGCGAGCACCGGGTTCAGTC
The DNA here is from genome assembly GCA_039680305.1 of Thermoguttaceae bacterium. GTDB lineage: Bacteria > Planctomycetota > Planctomycetia > Pirellulales > Thermoguttaceae > JBDKTH01. The sequence goes on from JBDKTH010000927.1 coordinate 3,070, forward strand.
TTTCTATGACGCCCGGCGAACAGCGTGTGGTGTGCCGTTGCTTGCCCTCCGGGCAGGCAGTGTCTTCCAAGACCCGGCGGAGCAAGAAAAGCAACAGGCGAACTCCGCCGTGCCGCTGGCCCGGTGCCACTGACATCCTGCCAGCGTTCCCCCTTCTCAGCAATGCCGGCCAAGCACCGGCCGCAGCCGATACCATCCTCCGCAATGAGCTTGCCGCTTCGACCGTCTTTGTCCGGATGTGAGGCTTGCTCGATCGGGCGTTCTCGAAAGGGGCAACGTACAAGCCCGTTTCAGAAGAGCACTGGCGGGACGCCAGTAGCACCCGGCACCCGGCGAGAAGCACACCGTTTTCCTTCGGTTCCGTGCTTCACGCACCGATCACGGCCCGCCGAAGTCGGAGGGCTGACCGGCCTGGGGCTGGTAGTTGAACGAGTTCCAGTAGGCCCGATCCACAGAATAGACGTCGA
>JBDKTH010000854.1:0-3958 GCA_039680305.1 Thermoguttaceae bacterium
CATCCATGGCAAACGCAATCCGACACTTGCGCAAAAACGAAGGTAGCTTATGCGCACTTGTGAGTGGATCCCGGCGAGGATTCGGAATAGGCTGAGCATACAGACCCACGCTCGACTTCGACGTATCGAAGGAGTTCCACGTCTGGGCCTTGGGCTGGCAGGAAGGACGGCGGCCCAGGTGTCACTACCCACGATGCCGTTAATCCGGGGTATTATCGCATAGTTATTAACGACGTCTTGACGGGCTGGCTGGACTGCTTAGTTTAGCCATCTTAACGCATACCCTCAAAAGCAGCGCAGACGGCCCGTATCGGCGTTGCTAGAATTGGGCTAATTGTCGCTGCCGGGGTGTCGAGATTTGCTGGCGGCGTCGGGAGCGTGTCGGTTTCCCGAATCGGTCGATGGCGGTTCATCTAGGAGTCGTTGGGCCTTGAGCAGACGGCAGAAACCCGTCTGGGCACTTATCGCAACACAGCCAACACAGCTTCGTCAGTCCGCCTTCGTGTCTCCTGGTCCTGGTTCTCTGCCGTATGGACGCCTCCGCACTGCTTGTTGAATTACACGCTGCTGTTCCGCTTATTGGGCCTTCCCTCTTGGCGGCCGACTTCGGCCGTCTAGCCGAAGAGGTCCATCGGTTGGAAGAGGCGGGGGCCAAGATCCTCCACCTCGACGTGATGGACGGCCACTTCGTCCCCAACCTGAGCTTCGGCGTTCCCGTGGTCGAGGCCGTGCGGCGGGTGACCCAGCTCCCCCTCGATGTGCACCTGATGATCTCCGAGCCGGGCCGCTACTTGAAGGCGTTTCGCCAGGCCGGGGCCGATCTGATAACGATCCACATCGAGGCCGTCCCTGATCCGCGGGATCTTCTCCGCGAGATTCGTAGCCTGGGCGCCGGCGCCGGGCTGTCGCTGAACCCTCCCACGCCGATCGACACGATCGCCCCGTTCGTCAACGAGGTGGATCTGGTCCTGGTGATGAGCGTGATGCCGGGCTTTGGCGGCCAGAAGTTCCAGGCGGTAGCGCTAGAGAAGCTCCACTGGCTGCGGGAGCATGCCCCGCCAGAGGTACTGTTCTCCGTCGATGGCGGCGTGAACGCCGAGACGATCGGTGCGTGTGCCCGAGCCGGGGCCGAGTTATTTGTCACCGGGACGGCTCTCCTGGGCTGGGACAACTACCAGACGCGTCTTGCGGAACTGCGAAGCTTGGCCCAGACCCCCAACGTGCAGGTTTGATATGGTACAGATTGTTCTCATTCGACCGGGATGCACCGACTACGATCAGCAGCGACGCATCCAAGGAACCCTCGACGTGCCGCTCAACATGGAGGGGAGCGCCGAGGTCGCCCGGATGATGGACGACCTTCGCGGCTTGAAGCTCGAAGTCCTCTATGCCTCCGACAGCCAGCCGTCGCTGCAGACGGCCGAGGCGATCGTCGAGGGGCTGGGGATCAAACTCAAGAAGCTCGATCAGATGGAGAACCTCAACTTCGGCCTTTGGCAGGGGATGCTGATCGACGAGGTCCGCCTCAAGCAGCCCAAAGTCTATCGCCAGTGGCAGGAAATGCCCCAGAACATCTGTCCGCCCGAAGGCGAGATGTTGACCGAAGCGGAAGAACGGGTCCGCACGTCGATGAGCAAGCTCCTGAAGCGGCACAAGGAGGGGACCATCGGCGTGGTCGTACCCGAGCCGCTGGCCACGCTCGTGCGGCGGTTCATCGTCCAGGGCGAGTTGGGCGACCTGTGGAAAGCCGCCGCCGATCACGGGCGTTGGGAACTGCTCGAGGTCACGCCGGCGACCGTGGGGAGCAGTTGAGCAAGCCCCCGGCGTCGTGCGGTGTGCGGCGTCGTGCGAATGACGACTTCATGACTCAAGACCAAACGCAGGGATGATAGGTCAGCCACCAATCCCGATCCCCGGACCTGGCGGAATTTGATCAAGCACACGAAGCGCGGCGTGCCCGAGGGACTCTGGAAACGCTGCCCCGGCTGCGAGCAGACGATCTTCCGCAAGGAGGCCGACCGCCGTCAGGGCGTGTGCCCGGAGTGCGACTACCACTGGTATGTCCCCGCCCGGGAACGCATCACTCAACTGCTCGACGAAGGCACGTTCGAGGAATGGGACGCCGACCTGATGCCCGCCGACCCGCTGGGGTTCGTCGACAAGAAGCCCTACCACGCCCGGCTCAAGGACGAACAGGCCCGCACGGGGCTGCGCGACGCGGCGATCACCGGCGCCGGCATGATCCGTGCGCGGCGAGTGGCCTTCGGCGTGACCGACTCCTCGTTCATTATGGGGAGCATGGGTTCGGTGGTCGGCGAGAAGCTTACCCGGTTGATTGAGCGGGCGACCGAGCAGCAGTTGCCGCTGATCATCATCTCCGGCTCCGGCGGCGGGGCGCGGATGCACGAAGGCGTCTTGTCGCTGATGCAGATGGCCAAGGTCTCAGCGGCCCTGGCCCGCTTCGATCAGGCCGGCGGGCTGTTCATCTCCGTGCTGACCAATCCGACCATGGGCGGCGTGGCCGCCAGTTTCGCCGCCTTGGGCGACCTGGTCTTTGCCGAGCCCAAAGCCCTGATCGGCTTCGCCGGCCCACGTACGATCAAAGCCACGATCCGCATCGAACTGCCCAAGGGGTTTCAAACCAGCGAGTTCCTCATGGAGCACGGCTTCGTCGATCGCATCGTCCGCCGAGCCGACCTGAAGAGCGAACTGGCCCGCTCCATCGACTACTGCGGGAAGTAGTCGTTGGTGGACAGTGGATGGTGAATCGTGTAGGCGAAACCCGATCACGGCCCTCAACATCCATGGCCGACTGCCGTTTGCAGTCTCTCCCCAGGCCTCCTGCGCCTCCTCAGCAATCCACCATCCGCCACGCACCGCTCGCGGGAAAGTCCCGATTGGCAGGGGCCGGCGGGCGCTATTTCTTGAGAGGGTGTCCGTTGACGGCCTCAGCATGAGTGCCGCGGATTTCCCCCCAGTCTCGGGAGCCCCTGATCATGAAGCGAAGTCGGTCCACTTCATTGATAGCGATAGTCGCCTTGGCGTTGTTCGTGCTCTCCCTGCCAACACAGGGCTTTGCGGAACCGCCCCAACGCGTCCGAGTATTCAAGCCCATCCTGGATGAGCCTCGCCAGGAGGCCTCACCCGACCTAGGGCAACCGCTGGTCGAGAACGCGGACAAACTGACGCGGCTCGACCCCAAGCATGCGGTATGGGTCGATAAGCCGGGCAGGCAGGTGGTGCTGGTCGGCGCGGTCTGCAAGACGTTCGGCCCGCTGGAACTGTTCGCCTGCCTGGTCGGCACGAAGGAATACGAGTCGATTGTTGCGGTGCCGACGACCGCCCGGTTGGTGCAGACGGCCCTGCTGGCGGTCGGCGCGGAGACCGGCCATCCGGTGCAGTATGAACCCCAATATGCCCCGCCCCGCGGCACGCCGGTGGAGATCACCGTGATCTGGACGGACAAGGAGGGCCACCGCCAGAGCACGCGAGCCCAGGAGTGGGTTCGCAAGGTGGGGACTACGCAATCCATGGAGCAGGCTTGGGTTTTGGCCGGCGGCCGGTTTTGGAAAGACGAGCAGAGCGGCAAAGAGATCTTCACCGCTGACGTCACCGGCGACTTGATCTGCGTGTCGAATTTCGACGACGCTGTACTCGACGTGCCCCTGCGGAGCACGACCGAAGACGCCAGCCTGCTCTTCGAGGCCTTTGCCGAGCGGATTCCCCAACGCGGCACACCCGTCACGCTGCTCCTCAAACCGCAACTCAAAGAGCCGCAGAAATAGCGGGGCGGCCTTTAGTAGGCGTTGACTTCCATCGAGGCCTTGAACACTTTGTCGATCTGGTCGCGAGTCTCCTCCAGATGCGCCCGCGTTTCGCTGTCCAGCTTCACCGTCTTGGCGCCGAGCACCCGCTCGACTCGCTGGGAGACCTGACGCAGGTGTTGCCGGGCGAGGCT
>JBDKTH010001266.1:0-16977 GCA_039680305.1 Thermoguttaceae bacterium
GCTTGCGTCAAAAGCGTGATCCGCGGTTCCGCCCTGATCCATCGCTCGACCACCGTGCGATAGTGGTTCGGAGAGACGCTCAGGACCCAGACCCGGCCCATCCGGCGTCGTCGAACGGACGCATCCTCCCTCGCGAGGCGCTCAATCAACTCGGCGGCCAGGCCGTGCTGGAGCAGTTCGCCTGCCGAGTCGTAGAGCCCGGCCAGGGTGTGAATCAAAGCGCCGGCGACCGTGCCGCCGACACTGGTCGCGGCCTCGATCAAGTAAACCTGTGCCCCACATCGCGCCGCCGACAGGGCCACGCCCATCCCGGCCGCCCCTGCGCCACAGACGACGACCGGCGCTCGATCGGCATGACGTGTTCGGTCCGGTTCTGGGGCGACAGCGGGAGAATGAGTCATCGGTGGCGTGAGGGTGGGGACGAAAGGCGAACGACACGCGGAGCACCGCGGCTACCTGGCCCGCTTCCGGGCGATGAAGGCGGCCAGCCGGTCCACGGAGCCGAAGTTCTCCGGGGTCAGTTCGCCGTTGTCGACGTGGATCGAGAACTCGCTTTCCAGGTCCGTCACCATGCGGAGGATCTGAAGCGAATCCAGGACTTCCATCAGATCATCGTCGTCCTGAAGCGTGGCGGTCTGGCCTCCCGTGAGGAAGGAATTGGTGAGATAGGTTCGGATTCGGTCCTTCGTGTTCATTGGCGACTCTCGCATAAGGGCAATCAAGGGATCCTTCGGTTGGGACTAACGCTGTTGCAGGTTGTGCAGCATGGCTTCAAGATGTTCGGCCGCCGACGCCCGCATCCGGCGAATCGCCTCTCCGGCGTCGGTTTCCGTGGGTGGGCTGGCATGCTGGAAGTGCTCCCCCGTGTCGTGCCCCCGGCCAAGGATCACGGGCGGACGGCCGGACAGCGGTCGCGCCGCGGGCGTGATGTAACGCACAACGAAGCCAATCCGCTTCTCGTCGGAGTGGTTCGGACCGGAGCCGTGTATGATGTCGATATCGTGCAGCGACATCTCGCCGGCGTGAAGGACGACGTCGATCGCCTTGTCTTCGTCCACCTCGACGGCCGTGGTGCGGCGTTTCTGCTGCGGGCCATCGCCTGGGGACAGGATGCTGACGTGATGCCGCTGCGGGCCGGGAACCGCGCGCATGCAACCGTTGGCCGGAACGCTGTCGGCCAATGCGATCCAGGCCGAGGTGGTCGCTCCGGCCTCGAAACCCATGTACGGCCGGTCCTGATGCCAACCGATGGCCACGGCCGTGTCATGGGGATGCTTGGTGAACAACTCCGTGGCCCAGATCAACAAGTCCGGTCCGAGCACATCTTCCACGGCGTCCAACACACGGGGATGGGCGGCCAACTCGAATGCCCAGGGGAAGTGAAGGTGCATCTGCCGCACTTCCACCGTGCGCGGCTTTCCCCCCAACTGCTGTTCCAGATCGTCGCTGGCCGTCCGGAATCGGTGGGTTTCCTCGGGCGAGAGCACGGGGATCGGGAACACCAGGCCGTCATCCAGGTATTGACGCCGCTGGGACTCGGTCAATCGCTTTGTCACGCCTGTTCTCCTCAATCGACAACCGACAATCATGGGCACTCATCGCCACAACACATGCAATCGGCGGATGCCCTCCAAGGGAATGTCGTTGCGCAAGGTCAATCCTACGTAATAGAACTCGGGCGGCATGGGCAGGAAACCCGCGCCGAGCAACTCTGGCCACGCATACCAGGAGCCGCGAATCATCATGGCGCCCTTGGCCCCGTCGGCCGCCATCTCGCACAAGGCCGCGGCCAGCAGCCGGCGTCGATCGCTGGCCGGAAGCGACCCAAACGCGACGGCGTCGAGCACGGCGATTTGCATGGGGCATCGGCCGAGGACTTCCAGCAAGGTGTAGTTCACCAGGCCCGCTACTCGTCCTTGCTGCTCCAGCACTACGGTTCGCGACAGGTTCGGGTAGTCCAATTGGCGTGCCGCGTTGTCGGCATCCCAAACGTAGGCCAGATGGGCCTCGTCGCCAGCACGGTTCAGCATCGTACAGCAGGCTTTGAGATCCGTGGGCCGGTAGGGCCGGATGCCTCGCGTGTCGGCCGGTTCGCGAGGCGGTCGCTGCAGCAGGGACATCGCACGCGACCCCCACGATTCGAGCCGGTAGAGTTCAAATTGTGCCACGGCCTCGTGGTCCAACGCCCGCACCCAGAATCCCAGTTTCGAGACGATCCGGACTCCTCCCGGCTGCAGGAGCCAGAACTTCGGCCCCAACGATTTCGCCGAGCGGATGTAGAGGTAACCGAAGTTGAGCAAGAGGTCGCGCTCGCGATGCCTGCGGACGTATTCCTCCTGTAGCTTCAGGGCAACTCCCCGACGTCGGTACTCCGGGTCGACGGAGATGAACGAGGCCCACGTGGCGTCGATCTCCTGGCCATGCACGCGGACTTTCAACGGTTTGGCCGGGTGCGAACCGACCAGCCGGGAACCCTCATAGGCGGCGATGAGGAAATCGCGTTTGGTCCCGTCGGGCAACAGGTCTCGCCCCATGAACTCCTTGCTCCAGAGCGGCGTGAGCATCTTGCCCTCATAGGATTGTCGCCAGACGCGGCGCGTAAAGGTGGCGAGTTCTTCGGCGTCTCCCTCGAAGGTTCGGATCTCGATCATCGTCGTCCGTGCCCTCACTCCACGTTCCTGGATCCATGCTCGGGCGACAGGCCCGTTGGGCCGCTCGCTCCGCTGGCCGACATGGCATAGCCGGCCGTCTCCGCGGCGTGCGGTTTCATCTCGCTGCCGTGTTGTCCAAGGATGGCCTTGGCGATCATCTGGTCGAAGGTGGTGAAGAGCGAGTCGATTTCGCTACAGCACTGATCGAGCGCCTGGAGGAACTGGCTTGCTTCCTCGGCGCTGAGGATCAGCGGAGGCTCGACGCGGAGCACGCGGGGATTGGAGCGGGCCACCTGAGTGTAGATTCCGTGCTCCTGAAGCAGCATGCTCATGACGAAGGTTGCCGTCAGGGACCGTTGGATCCCTTCGATCCCCGGCACCAGGTAGATGCTGGCCCCGCCGGCCAGCAGCCCCTGGAGGAGCGTGATAATCGATTCGGGCGGCGGATTGAACTCGACGCCGATCAGGAGGCCCTGGCCGCGGACTTCCCGGATGATTGGGTAGCGTGACGCGAGTTGCCGCAAGCCGTCCAGCAACTGCCGGCCGCGCTCCTCGGCATTGGCCACCACATCGGTCTCGCGGAGCACTCTGACGGCCGCCAGCCCGGCTGCACAGGCCAGGCTCCCGCCGCCAAAGGTGCTCGTGTGCAGGGCGAAGCTCTCCAGGGTTCCGTAGGCCTTTGACCACAAGTCGCGCCGGGCGAGCATTGCCCCGATCGGCACCAGTCCTCCACCCAAGGACTTGGCCAGTGTCATCAGGTCGGGCTCGACGCCCAGCCGGTCGACGCCAAAGAGGCTTCCCGTCCGGCCCAAGCCCGTCTGGACCTCATCGACAATCAGCAGCGTTCCCGCCTTGCGGCACAAGGTTTGCGCGGCGGGCAAGTAGTCGGCCGGAGGAACGACGATCCCGCCCTCGGCCTGAATCGGCTCCACGATGAATGCGGCAAACCGGTGCGAAGCCAAGGCCCGCTGCAATGCGTCGAGGTCGCCGAACGGAACGGCCTCGCACTCGGGGATCAGGGGCTCGAACGGTCGCTGATACGTGGGGTTGCCCGTCACCGAGAGCGAACCGAGCGTTTTGCCATGAAACGATCGTTCGCAGTAGAGCAGGCCGCGCCGGCCCGTCGCGCGGCGGGCCAGTTTCAACGCTGCCTCCACGGCTTCCGTTCCACTGTTGGCGAAGAACGTCATTTCCAGGCCCTCGGGCGCGATCGTCGCCAACTGCTCGGCCAGGGCGGCGGCGTAGGGATTGATCGCGGCTGGCGAGAAGCCCGGAGGGCTGCCGGCCAATGCCGTTTGGACGGCCGCAACTACGTCTGGATGGTTATGTCCCAGGTTGAGCGATCCGAAACCAGCCACGAAGTCGAGATAGGTTTTTCCCTCGGCATCCCACACCCGGCTCCCCTGACCCTTGACGAAGGGCTTGATCAACCCACTGGCGATGGAGAGCATCGCCGGGTTGATGTGGCGGCGGAATCGTTCGGTCGCTTGCGAGCCCAACTGCTCGGCCGATGGGTGGGCATCCCGGGTAAGCATCCTCCGATATTGTCGTCCGGCCCCGCTCGGCCGGGCGAGGGCCTTGCGGTAACCGGTCAGGGCGGAGTCAGCCAGCGGCGAGCCGAACGAGAACAGCCGGGAAAAGCTGAACCCATGAGCTTCCGCACGGCGACCGATTTCGTCGATGCGGGCCGGGTCGAGGTTTCGCCCCAGCGACAGGCATTCCGCTGTTTCGTCCAACGCCAGCACCACGGTCTCTGCCAGGCAGGCGGCGATCGAGCCCCGATGAAACCAGAGATAACGCGAGGAGAGCGGCATCGTGTCGGGGACCTTGGCGAGGCCGCCACTGAGGATCAGACAATCGTCTCGGAACGCGTGGCTGCCGATGATGTCCGTCGGGACTGCCACATCGCTGACGATGGTGCCGGGGAGCAGCCATCGCTGGTCGATGCACCCGCCGGAGGACGTCGCGGAAAGTACGACCCGAGCGCGGGCCAGCGCGTCGGGAATGTCGACGATCAACTCGGCGTCCAACTCCGAGGCCAGCGACGTAGCTCGCGTGGATAGGCTGCGCGCGACCAGCAGCAGCGATCGGCAGCGGGGACGCAGGAGTCGGGCGGCGGCCGTGGCAATGCTGCCCGGGATGCCCACCACGGCGATGTCCTCTTCGGCCAGGTCGATTTCCACGTCACGGCAGGCATGCATCAGGTTCGTGACGGCCGCATAGACCGTCAGGCTGTTGCCCGTGGTCACGGCGATCGGCGAGCGCTCGGCCAGGTAGCGGCCTTGTCCGCCGACGATTCCCGTCATCGCGCCCAAGCCGACGATCCTGGCGCCCCAGTCGGCCGCGTCGTTCACTGCTTCGAGCATGTGCTCCAGTGCCCGATCCGGTTCGGCGAGGATCGCAAAGGAGTCCATGGGGATTTCGTACAAGCGACCATCCGTCCTGGCCCCTAACCGGGAGACCAACCCCGACAATTCATCGATCACACGCACCTGCTCGAGATCGGCGGATGGCGGTTCCTCGGCGCGGGCCACGGCGACGTGCAAATCGTGGAAGAAACTCGCCATGTCCCAGCCAAACGATTTGGGCAGGTCGACCTCGCGGATATACCCGAGGACGCGATCGGTCTCATTCCCGAGGGGATGGACGAGGAAGGCGAAGTTCATCAAGAGCGGTCCTCATGGAAGGGGCGGAAATGGTCAGCGGCAAGCAGGCTTTCCCCGTGGACGAGTTGGGATTCGAGCTTGCAAACCAAGTGCCGTCTCCGCCCAAAACCTCGGCAGCATACCCCGACAATCTGACGTCAAGCGACTGCGAGTGGCCGGATGTACTCTAACGGTCCGTGGAGAATGAGAGGCGGATCAATGGGTATGTGCGAACATTTGTCTGCCGAGATTGGTCGCACCGCATCAAGACATCTCTTGCCTGCATTTCCTGCCCGCGGCACGTCAGTCGCGGATCCCCTCTGGTGCCGCGGCCTCACGGACCATTCCCCTCACAGGTATAGTGTTTGTTTTCTCGTGCGTGGCGACTTTGCGTGTGGCCAATAACGTTTGGAGTTGCGATCGGAGGCGAAAGACTTAGAAGACCAGGAGTTACGATGACATCCTCGGACGTAACTTCATAACTCCTCTGAGCTATGTTGCAGAAGCTTGACCATCCCTCGCGAAAAACCACCCCTCTCGTGGCGAACGAGGGTGACTAACGCCGCACTTCAAACGGTGAGCAAAACGCCTGGGATGGCAAGAGATACAGCAGGCACGTTCCGCGTTCGGCCTGGGCCTGTTTCCGCGGGAGCTTGCCCCCGCAGCAGGACTTCCAGCCCATGCGTCTTGCCGAGAAGCCGAGTCGTGGGCCCACGCCGGCCGAGACGAGATGCCCAAGCTACAGGGAAACGCTGACCAGATGCTGGTGGCGCAGACGCTCCTGGCCTGCACCACCAGCGGTGGGCGTGTTTTCGGAACAACCGTATTGTCAAGGAACAATTGGGCGTGCGGTTTAGGCTGTCAGGGTCAAGCCTAGCAGAAAGGCTGGCCCAATTTCCACTTTTTTTTCGTGGGGCGGGCTAGATTTCCCGGCGGTGCCGCCTGGGCGTCCACGGGAGCGACGCGGCCCCCCCTCTCTCGCGGCCGCCTAGTATTCCCGGGTTTTGGTGAAGCCGGGCATGGGGACTGGGTATTTGCCGTCGGGGCCGGCGACCAGGGGGGCCGGGGAGTCCATGGTCAGCTTGTCCACGTCGGGGGCGAATTCGTGCTCGTGGTTGAGCATCTGGTCGAAGGTGATCGTCTGACCCGTGTTGGCGGCCATGCGCCCCATGTGGGAGACGAGGGCCGCTTCGGCGCCCCGTTTCACCTCGTTGTAGGGCTTGTCTTCGCGGATTGCCGCGATCAGATGCTCCCATTCCAACCAATACGGGTTGGGTTCCGGCTGGGGGAATCGCCAGACCAGTTCGGAGTCAACGAAGTTGTGCCCCTTGTAGATCCGGCACTTGGCCGGCGTGTGGATGTGGGTCGAGATGACGGCCGAGCCCTTGGTCCCGTGGGCATAGCTGGCAAACTGTTCGTGGCATCCGGGGATGAACCGGGCGTTGGCAAACAGCTTCGTGCCGTCAGGGAACGTGTATTCGACCGAATAGGTGTCGAGGCCCTGGTCCACCTCATCGCCGCGATAGTGGCGTGAGCCGAGGCCCTGGGCCTGGACCGGCCATGCGTCTTTCATCCAGCAGCATTCGTCGATGTTGTGGGCCAGAAACTCGCTGAACGGCCCGGCGCCGGCCCAGAGGAAGCCCGGATAACGCTGGATCTGGTAGAACAACTCGCTCATGCCAGGCGGCTTGGGACCGGTGAATCCGCCCATCCGGCCGACCATGCGATAGGTTTGCAGGGTGAGGATTTCGCCGATCTGACCGGCTTTGATCCGATCGTAGAGTTCCCAACGGGCCTTGCAGTGGCGGCACATGAGGCCCACGCCCACCTTGAGGTTCCGCTTCACCGATTCCTCGCCCAGCTTGAGAAGCTTGCGCGTCGACGGGCCGTCGACCGTGACCGGCTTCTCCATGAAGACGTTGATCCCCTTTTGGATCGCGTAGGTGAAGTGGACCCAGCGGAAGGCGACCGGCGAGGTGAAGATCGCCACGTCGGTCGGCTTCAGGCAGTCCATGGCTTTCTGGTAGGCGTCGAAGCCGATGAACCGGCGATCCTCGGGAACGTCCACCCGGTCGCTAAACCGTTGCTTCAGGCTCTTGTAGCTGGCCGTCAGGCGGTTGGGGAGGATATCGGCCATGGCGACGAGCTTGATCGGGCCGTTCTGGCCGGAGAACGCGTCGGCAACGGCCCCGGTGCCACGCCCGCCGCAGCCGATCAGCGCGAGTTGGACCGTGTTGTTCTCCGCGGCGTGGACGTGAGGTATGACCGCCCCGGCCAACGCCGAGGCCGCGGCAATCCGGCCGGTATCCTTCAAGAACTCCCGACGACAACTCGTATGCTTCTCGCTCTTACTCATCGCTGGACTCTCCTGTCAAGGTTGCTTCCCGTATAGCCCAGGATAACTAAATCGACGGCCGTTGCAAGCCTGTTATTCAGTCGCGTGTTGGTTCTGCAAGAGATCCGTCCAAGCGCGGACGCGGGAGAAATCGGGCCGACACGGCCCGGCTCGGAGGTCGAGATGATCGCCCCTTGCATGAGGCGTCACGGCGTACGAGAATAGGCCACGCCGAGCGGGGCGGAGAGTTTTACCTTGCCCGGGGGAGTGAACAGGGGAATCGATGGGCCACTGAGCCAAAACATGTCACTTGACCTCACGGAGTGCCGGATTCAGGAGCCTGCGGGCTCCTCGCAAGTCGACCTGTATCGGTTGCTGGGGGAGGTGTTTCCGCCAGACCAGGAACTGTTCGAGTGGCTAATCGCTAGCGGCCGGCCGTTGTATACATGGACGCCCTACACGCTCTACCGGGGCGAGGAGATCGTGGGCAACGTCTCGCTGATGCCGCTACGGATCTGGCTTGACGGGCAGCCGATTGAGGTTGTCGGCGTGGCTTCGGTTTTTGCGAGGCCCCAGTACCGGCATCAGGGCGTGGCCCGGCACCTGCTCAAGCACTGCCTTGCGCTGATCGACCAGCAGCGGCTGCCTGCGGTGTTGTTCACCGGTTGCCCGGAGGTGTACTCGGGCGTAGGGTTTGTGAGTATCGGTCAAGAGTATTGGGAGTGTCGCCTGTGCGACTGGTCTTTGCACGAGCGGGACTTCCCGTCGGCATGGCTTGATCCTCCGGCGTCTGGGGATTGGGAGGCGATTGCCTGGCTCTATGGCGAGTGTCCGCCAGGCGACGGGAAGCTGGTGCGCGATCGGGAATACTGGCCGTTGTACCAGACGTTCTTTCGGCTGAATCCGCACGTGCGGTTGGTCGCCTGTGGGGAACGCGGCCGGTGGCTGGGGTATGCCCGTTGCGAGGAGGAATCGGGGCGGCTCTTGGTCTCGGAGTTTTGCTGTCCGGAAGACCGCGAGGAGATCGCGGAGTCGCTGATGGAGGCGATTGCCGAGAAGGCGACGCTCCAGGGACGGATGCTTCTCTCGTTGGCCCTTGCGCCCGGCCATTTTCTCTACCGCCTCCTGCGCTCGCGCGGCGTGGAACTGGTCGTCGAGGGGCCAACCGCTGGACGTGAGGTTTTCATGGTGCGCCCGGCCGCCGGGCAGCGGCTCGGCCGATTGGGGCAACTTCAGTGGTCGCTGGCCGACAAGTTCTAAACCAGGTATAAAGAACGGGACTCCGAGTCGGGGCACATCGCCTCCGAGACGGGCCGTGTCGGCCCGATTCCGGGGCGACACGCCCCGGCTCGGATGGGGCTGGAATCGCGACGTTTCGAGATAGCGTCTTGACAAAACAACAGGAGATCGACCCCATGCGATGGTTTGCTCACTGCGTGGCACTGCTCACGGTGACCGTCTGTCTTGCCGAGGTGTCGGGGGCTGAGTACCCGTGCCGATGGGTCTACGTGTCCCGCGGGTTGCACAAGGATCAGGACGTCGAGGAGATCCGAAAGATCGTCGAAACGTCGGCCGGACACGGTTTGAACGGTATGCTCCTGTCGGCGGGGCTCGATCGCCTGGACGCCCAACCGGCAGCCTACCGGAAGCGGCTGGGCGAGGTCCGCCAGATTTGTGACAAGCATCACATCGAGATCATCCCGCTGGTGTTTTCGGCAGGCTACGGCGGCGGTGTGCTTGGCTTTGATCGCAACCTGGCCGAAGGGCTTTTGGTGAAAGACGCTCAATTCGTCGTCCAGGGCCAGGAAGCACGCTTCCAGGACGACACGGCCGGGGAGGTTGCCGGCGGCGGATTCGAGGAGCACAAAGGCGATCAGGTCCGGGGCTGCAAATTCCACGACCAGCCTGGCAAGGTGAGCTTCGTTGACACCAACGTGTTCAAGCAGGGCAAGGCATCGCTGCGGTTCGAAGGGTTTGGCCAGACGCCTCACGGGCATGGACGCGTGATGTTTGAGGTCCCGGTCCAGCCTCGCCGCTGCTATCGGGTGACCTGTTGGGTCAAAACGGAAGAACTCCAGCCGACCGGCTCCTTTCGCGTGCAGGTTTTGGCCGGCGACCGATCCTTGGCGCCTGTGGAGCCTCGCGTCCCGGCAACCGGCGACTGGCGTCAGGTCGTCCTGGGGTTCAACAGCCTGGATTACGACAAGGTGCGGATCTACGCCGGCGTGTGGGGCGGGAAGAGCGGGCGGTTCTGGATCGACGACGTGCGGATCGAGGAGGTCGGGCTGGTCAACGTGCTTCGGCGGCCGGGTACGCCGGTGGTCGTGCGCGACGGGCAATCGGCGACGGTCTACGAGGAGGGACGCGACTTTGCGACGATCGCCGACCCGAAGCTCAACTTCCGCTTCGACCACCCGGGGCCGGCGATCCGACTCCTGCCGGGCAGCCGATTGCGTGACGGACAGACGCTGCGCGTGAGCTACTATCACGGCATGGCGATCAACAATGGCCAGGTCACGGTCTGCATGTCGGAGCCGAAACTCTATGAGTTCTGGCAGACGCAGACGCAGCTCATCCAGCAGGCCTTGGCTCCCAAGCGGTGGCTGCTGAGCATGGACGAGATCCGTGCGGGCGGCACCTGCGAGGCGTGCAAGGCCCGCAAGCTCTCGATGGCCCAGATCCTCGGCGACTGCATCACGCGGCAATGCGAGATGATCCACCGCGTCAATCCCGCGGCCGAGGTCTTCATCTGGTCCGACATGCTCGATCCGAACCACAATGCCCACGGCAACTACTACCTGGTCGATGGCGACTACACCGGCTCGTGGAAGTATGTGCCCAAGGACTTGCGGATCGTCTGCTGGTACTACCAGAAACGCAACGAGAGCCTGGCCCATTTCTCCGGCCTGGGCTTCAAGACGCTCGCTGGCGCATACTACGACGGCGACACGCTCGATAACCCCAAGGGCTGGCTGGAAGCCCTCGACCGCACGCCGGGCGCGCTGGGGATCATGGACACGACGTGGCAAAACAAGTACGACCTGTTGGCCCCGTTCGGTGACCTGGTCCGGCCGCGGTAGGTCAAACGCGAGAGTTGTTTCTTGGCCGCCCCGACTACTTCCACGTGATCTCGTATCGCCCCGCGCCGGGGGTGCCGAGGGGGAGCACGAGGCGATCGCCGTCCCGCTGGACCTCGACCGGGCCGAGGTCCCGGCAGGTGCCGGCGGCCAACGCCCGGACCTGGACCCGCGATGGCTCGGCGGACGGCGCGAGGGCCTTGAGATTCAGGCTCACGCGGAAACGTTTGTCGCGAGGATAGGGGAACAGGACAAGGCGATCCTTTTCCCGGTTGATCTTCACCGCGCCGTCGGTGCTTAGCGTGGGGAAGTCGATCCACGTCCCGGGCGCGTTGAGATGGGCAGCGAAGTCCGCCTCTCCCTCAGCCTTCGGCTGTGCGGGACGCGTGGCCTTCTCCGCGGTGATGCCGGTGATCCTATCGCCCTGCCGCTGGAGATTCAGGCGGGCAATGACGATTCGGCCGTCGGACTCCTCAATTCCCTTGAGCGGCACGCGGTGGCTCTTGTAGAGTCCGATGGCCAGTTCATAGGTATCAAACTTGGCGGGGATCTGGATGTCGTAAGGGCCGTCGACAACCCGCATCCCCTCTCGCCACTGGCTGGTCGGTTTCGGCAGGCCGTGGTCCTGCTGGAACTCGATTCCGTCCGGCTTGCCGTTGTCGGCGTGGATGCCGTGGACAAAGCAATGGTAGTCGGCGTCGAGCGTGTCGTTGACGATCCACTCGTAGGTCACCTGGATGCGGTTCCCACCGAGGTACTTGAACGACGCCAGACGCGGTTCGATGT
Source organism: Thermoguttaceae bacterium (assembly GCA_039680305.1). Classification (GTDB taxonomy): domain Bacteria; phylum Planctomycetota; class Planctomycetia; order Pirellulales; family Thermoguttaceae; genus JBDKTH01. The sequence goes on from JBDKTH010001266.1 coordinate 11,495, forward strand.
CTTTGGGGCTGCGGCGGTAGTTGGCCTGGAAATAGGTCCGGGCGTCGGCAAACACGTACTCGGGGCAGGCGGCGTAGTCGGCCAGCTTGCCGTCGCGCAGCGAGGTGGAGACCTCGGTGTCGGGGCCAATCGCGAGGAATCCCCATTGCGGCAAGACTCGCCCTTCGACCTGCCACGGCTCGTCGCGCCAGTTCACCCAGAGCGAAAGGCCGCTGTCGTAGCGAATCCGCTGGCGCGAGGTGTCGCCGACGACAAGAGCGGCGTTGGCCGTGACCATCTGCCCGGCCACTTCGTAGCTGATTTCCACCGGCTTGGCCGTGCCATAGAGTCGTTGCACGGGGTGCATGAGGTGGTGTTCCCGGGCGACCCACTGGAGATTGTCGGTCTGGGCCGCGCCGATGAAGCCGGCATGGCCGTAGGCCAGTTCCTGGGCCCGGTACTTGTCGATCTGCACCATGCTGCCGGCGTCGCGGCCCCAGCGGAGGTTGTAGCCACGGCGATACCATCGTTCGTAGTAGCCCATCCCGTGGTTGACCATCTGCGGATGCAGCTTGAGGAGGTCGAAGTCGAGCAGTGGCGAGTGGTCCTCACCGCCGGCCACCTGGGCCTCGACGCCGTCGCAGCGCCCGGCCCAATAGAAATGGTTGGCCCCTTCGCCGAACAGCGGTCCGCCGTGGGTGTCACGCATGAACTGGAACAGCTCCGTGTCGTACTTCACCTTGGCCAGGGCTTGGGCGGCCATGGGCTGGTTGGCCTCGTGGTCCAACTGGTGCCACGGCGCCACGCAGGTGTGCACATCGAGGTAGGCGGCCGTGGTCTTGAAGCGACGGTGAATCTCGGGCGCGTTCTGCTTGGCGTACGCCAGCGCTCGGTTGCACTTCAGCCCGAAGCTCTGGACCTTCGTCCCCGGGTTGTACCAGGCATTCGACGGAGAGCCGTCGGCATGGAGCACCCGGGCGCTGGGATCGTAGGACGGGGCGTCCGGGTACAAGTCGATGTAGTTCTCGTGGAGCGACCACAGATAACCGCACTCGTTGGCCGCCTGGCCGAAGAGGACCATGCCCGGGTCGCCGCCGAAGTCGGGGTTGGCGGGAAGGTGGTCGGGAAGCTTCACATCGTAGCCATAGCGCTGCCACACGTGGGAGATGATCGCCAGATGATCGACGCCGTTGTCCTTCAGCGTGCGAAGGTGCTCGGCGTCGCCCTGGTACGTTCCTTGGTGATGGCCCCAGATGTCGAGCATGATCCGCGGGCCAATCGCGGACAGGTAGGGCGAAACTGGGTGCGGGAGGTTAGGGAGCACCTCGTCCACGTCGGGCGAGACGGCCACATAGCCGCTTTCGACAAGCGGATTGCGAGTGGCGTCGGTCTTGGGTTCGTAGGTGGCGATCCCTTGCGGGCAGTGCGATGCATGGGAGACCGTCCAGTCCAAGTATCGGCTGACGAAGACCCGCGGCGTGCGGAGGCTGCTCAGCGAACCCGTCAAGTAGGGCACGGTGATCGTCTTGCGCAGCGGCACGGACCCGAGGGATCCCAACGAGAACTGGCTCACTACCGGTTCGTCGCAGCGAGCGGAGACAACGAGCGCTTTGCCTAGGATTCGATAGGTCCAGTCGACACGCAGCGGCTTGCCCGAAAGGTCGTACTCCCAGAGGACGTGTAGCGCGTCGTTGTCGCGAGTCACTCGCACGGCCTTGCCGCCGCGGGCCGCTATGGTTTGCCTCTTGTCGCCCTGTTCGACGACGGCCGTGATCCCGCCGCCGGCCACCGGCTGGAACGGGCGGCTGTCGTCGACCTGAACGCTGAAATCGTCCAGCGTGCCGCTGGCCGGCGTGTAGGTGTACGCCAACCGGCAATCGTCGCCCTGGTACCAGAACCGCCAGGTGTTGCCCGATTGCTCAAGGCCGTTTTTGCAGGGAAGAAGGTTGGAGGGAGTAACGCCCTGCTGGGTCGTATTGCTCAACCGCGTCCGGTCGCACTTCGCCGTGGCCTGATACGCCCGCGAGGAGATGATTTCCCGCAGGAGATCGCCGCATTGTTCCTTGGCGGTTCCGACGGCGATCTTGGCGTCGCCGAAGAAGGAGTAGTCGAATGATGCACTGTTTTTGGGGCCCGGCTCGACCTGGAGCCGGACGACAACGGTCTTCCCGGCAAACGGCGAGAGATCGAAGGCGTAGTCACGCCACTCGGCCGTGGTGGGGTGCTCGCGCATCAGTTCCCGTTGGCGTCCCTCGGCGATCAGGTAGCAGGAAAAGGTGACGCCGTCGCTTTTGTCGGGCGCGGCCACGTCGGGGCCCATGGCGATTCCGAAGGAGAGACGGAGCGGATTGGCCGTCGGCAAGGCGAGCTGGTAGTCGACCCAGACCTTGCCGGCCGGGACGTGCCATGGGGAGTGCATCAAAAGGGCCTGACGACCGAGCACGCGTCCCCAATCTTGATAGGAGATGCCCGTCTGCGCGTCGAAATGTCCCATCCACGACGGGGGCATGGCCACCGGCTCCTTGCCATACGACTGCCAGGAGACGCGGTAGACGCCGATGTCGGCCAGCAGCGTTTCCCCCGGCGGCAGCGCCACGGGCATGTCGGTGGCTTCGGCCGCCCGGACCGTCGAGCCGCTCGCGATCAAGGAGAAGACCCAGAGGATTGTCGTGATGCGTGCCGTCATGACGCGAGACTCCAACGCAATTCGAGGATGCTGAGCGATCGTTGTTGTTGTGGGGTGACGAGGGGTGTTCGCTCCATGGTCACCTCGTAGAGTTTACTCCGAGGCCCCCCCGTTTCAAGCCGCACCGGCAATTCTCCCCGTTCTTGGACAAAGTTGATTGACACGCACGGAGGCGGAAGGATAGGTTTAGGGGGGCGGTCCAGTCTTCAACGAAGGGAGCATCATGAACTATACCATACGCATGGCGGTTGCTGTCCTGCTGCCGTTCTGGCTGACGCCTTCGACCATTCGCGCTGAGATCACGGTCGATATCCGCGATTGCGGCGCCGTGGGCGACGGGAAGACGCTTTGCACGGCAGCGATCCAAAAGGCGATCGGTCGGTGTGCGGACCAAGGCGGAGGGACGGTTCGTGTTCCGGCCGGCACCTGGTTGACCGGCACCGTCTACCTGGAGAGCAATCTGACGCTGGTGCTCGACAAGGACGCGACACTGTTGGGCAGCCGGCGGCACGAGGACTATGCCCAACCGAAGGCCTCGGCCGGCCCGAATGCCAAGCCGACCGATTTCCGTTACGCCGCGATCCTCGCCGGCTCGGACCTCCAGAACGTGACCCTTCGTGGCGAAGGGACAATCGACGGGCAGGGCGATGCGTTTCTCGACAAGTCGAAGCGGCGGCCCAAGAACATCTATCTCCTCCACTGCCGCAACGTCACCGTGGAGGGACTGCGACTGCGAAACGCCGGAAGCTGGATGCAACACTACCGCCACTGCGATGGTCTTGTGATTCGCAAAATCGACGTCTTCAACCACGTCGCCTACAACAACGACGGGCTCGACGTGGACAGTTGCAGCAACGTGCGCATCGAAGACTGCCGAGTCGATTCCGACGACGACGCCATCGTTATCAAAAGCCTCTCGCGCGACCCATGTCGAAATATCGTCATTCGCAACTGCACCGTCAGCAGTCACTGCAACGCCATTAAGGCGGGAACCGAGTCAGGCGGCGGCTTCCGGGAGATGGAAGTGACCAACTGCACGGTCCATTCGCCACAGAAGTCGAAGGTGATCTATGGCCGCCAGCGCGGCCTGGCTGGGATCGCCCTGGAGATCGTCGATGGAGGCACGCTGGACAAGGTGACGGTCTCCAATGTGCGCATCGACGGGGTGACCGTTCCCGTGTTTCTCCGGCTTGGCAATCGGGCTCGGGCCGATGGGGAAAAATCGCCAAAGCCGGGCGTGGGCACGTTCCAGAACGTCGTCCTGCGGGAGATCACCGCGGAAAACGTTGGAGAGATCGGCTGCGCGATCGCCGGGCTGCCCGAGCATCCGATCAAGGACGTCGTGTTGGAGAATCTCCGCTTTCGTTTTGAAGGGGGCGGGACCAAGGAGCACGCGACGCGGCAGATCCCGGAACGTCCGGAGAGCTACCCGGAAGGCACGATGTTTGGCGTCTTGCCCGCTTACGGCTTCTACTGCCGGCATGCCGAGGGGCTGGTCTTCCGCAACGTGAGCGTTTGCACCCAGCAGCCGGACCTGCGTCCGGCGATGGTCTTTGACGACGTGAAGCGGCTTACGATTGACTCCCTGGAGGCTGGCTGCGCTTCGGGGGCCTTGGCCGTGCTTCGCCTCGTCGATGTCGACGGGGCCGAGATCCGCGGCTGTAAGGCGGCGACGGCCGATCCGTTTTTGCTTCTAGAGGGCCAGCGCACCCGGCAGATTGTCGCCCGGCAGAACGACCTGAGCCGAGCGGCCAAAGCCGTCGGCTTCGGCCCGGGCGTTGCCCGCGAGTCGCTTTCTACCGAGTGAGTCCGGATTCGGCCTTGGAACGTGTCCCTGCTGCAAATGACTCGCAGATGGCAGGACGAGGGGCAGAGTGGGCCGGGTCCGTTCGCCACCCCAGGAGGAGGCTGTGCAGGCGGGTCGCCAACGTGTAGGCCGGAACGTCCGGGGCCCCATAGCGACCGACGAGCAGCGGGTCGGTCTGCCGATCGTTACACCCTTTTTCCGTGGTCACCGCGAGCTGGAAACCACACTCGCGCACGACGGCGACCGTCTGCTGGTTGAAGTCGTCCTGGGCGCCATGAGGTTAGGCAAACCAGGAGATCGACTCGCCCAGCGCCGATTCGAGTCGCGACTTGCCATCGGCAATCTCCTGCCGGGTTTCCGTCAGATCGAGCTGACTGAGCACTGGATGCGTCAACGTGTGGGCGCCGAAGGTGATCCCCTTGTCACGCATGGTGCGGACCATGTCCCAGGTCATCATCAGGGGCTCCGAATCCGGAGTAGCCGCAAGCTGCTCTATGGCGGCAACGATCTGTTCCCGTTGTTGGCTGTCGAGGGCCTTGACAAGCGAGATCATTTCGTCGATGCGTAGCTTGAGCCGCCAGGCGGGGCTGTGCCATGCGGCTTGAAGCGGCGATCGGAGGTCTTCCGGAATGATCTTGCCCAGCTCGGCGGGAAGCTCCGGACGCTGACGAAGGTTTCGAACGGCCAGGGCCAACCGATCCCACCAGGGGGCTTGCTGGGAGTCGAGAAACGCCGGGGCAAGGAACACCGTTGCCGGAATGCCGAACTCCTGCATGATCGGGAAGGCGTTGGTATAGACATCACGATAACCGTCGTCGAAGGTCACCGCGACGCAGGTTCCCGTCAACTCCCCCTCGCCCTGCAGGCAGCGATCAAGGGAGGCCAACGAGATCACGCGGTAGGGCCCCCGGGCGAGATAGGCCATTTGCTGGCGGAAATGGTTCGGCGAGACGCAGAGATTCGTGCAGCGACGGCGGTCCTCGGCGACGCGATGGTACATCAGGACCAGGA
>JBDKTH010000017.1:0-3423 GCA_039680305.1 Thermoguttaceae bacterium
GCCGGGCGAGACCGCGGCGTTTCTGGTGGGACTGAAGACGAACGAAAACTTCCGACCCGCGGGCTGGCAAGCTGCCGCCGAGGCGTCGTTAGAACACGAGATCCCTTTCCTCCGCGCCCTTGCCCTGGAAAGCCTTCCCTTGCCGCTGAGCGACGCGGCCGCCAGCACCGTGGCGAACTTGCTCAAGGACGCGTTTCCGCCCGTGCAAGGGGCCGCCTGCAAGCTGGCCGAAAAGTCGAAGTTGCCCCGTTTCCAGCAGCCTCTGATGGACCTGCTGCGGCTGACTTCCAACGAATGGCTGCTGCGGGCCGCCTTTCGTGCAGCAACTTCCTGCGGGGCGGACATGGACACACCGCTGGAAATCCTTGTCGCCCGCCTCGAACGCCACACGAACGATCGCAACATGGTCGTCTTGGGCCTCTTGATTGACGGAGCCCTGGATCGTCCCAAAAGCTACGGAGCGCAGGCCCATGCCGACTGGGGCGGCTTCCTCGCCCCGATGCAGAAGGCCTGGCGGGAGTTGATCGACGCCAATCGGCAGGCCCTGCGCGACGGCCGACGATTCCCAGTTGGCCAACCGCCGTTGAAGCGTGAGATGTTTCCGCCGCAGTTTCAATTCCATCCTCCGGGACAACCGCCCTGGCCCGACTGGGGGAAACCTTGAAGGGCCCGAACGCCGCTAAACGTTTGGTCCGGCGGGCCTGCTTGACGAACGGCCCGTGCCGCTTCCTCGCCGTTGGCGTCAGCACGTCCAAGCTCCCCAGACCGAGGCGGAGTTGGAGGCCTTGCGGCGTTCATGCCTGGAGGCATCGGGTCTCACGTGGCTTAGAGGCTGTCCGGAAAGGCTCCCCTCGCCCGAACCGCGGGAGAGGGGAGCCCATAGGAACGCTTTCCGGATAGTCTCCTAGATCTTTGACAGTTCGACCTGACACAATGCTTGGCTCTTGGCCTCTCGTAAGTCGACACCGTCACGTCGCGGATTTATACTATAGCCAGCGTTCGTCCCTCGCTAGTAGGAGGAGACGCTAAGCGAATCAACCCTGCCCGAGCCTGGATGGTGCCTGACGCCTATCCTCACGCCACCATTGAATCGTAGCCAGTCTTGATCACGAGGAGTTCCCGTATGATGAGCCGTGCTGCAACCACCGTTGGGAATCTGTGCCGCCGAAACCGCATCCTCAGGACCGTTGCGGCGGCGATTGCATGTCTGGCCGTTGCCGGGGCCGCGAGCGTCGAGGCCGCGGGGTATCTCGGGCCGTGCGAGGTGGCGGCGACGAAGGACGGCAAGAGCCTGCTGGTGTTGAATCTCGACGCCGGCCAGATCGCCGTGGTCGATACGGCCTCCCGAAAGGTTGCACGCACGATCCCTTGCCCGGCCAAGCCGACCGGGTTCGTGCTGAGCCCTGACGGCGCGAAGCTCTACGTGACCTGTGCCACGCCGGCCGGTTCGGTGGCGATCATCGACGCGGCCACGGGCCAGGTGTCGGCCACGATCCCCGTCGGGCACACCCCGCGTGCGCCGGCGGTGACGCCCGATGGCAAGCGGCTCTTTGTGCCCAATCAGTTCAACAACAACGTCTCGGTGATCGACCTGGAGGCCAAGAAGGAGCTGGCCCGGGTGCCGGTGATCCGCGAGCCGATCGCCGCGGCCGTGACGCCCGACGGAAAGCTGGCGCTGATCGCCAACCAGTTGCCCAACGATGCGGCCGACAGCTACAACGTGGCCGCGGCGGTGAGCGTGATCGACACGGCCAGCAACCAGGTTGCGCATCTGCGATTGCCCAACGGCAGCTCCAGCCTACGGGGCATCACCGTTTCGCCGGACGGCAAGTATGCGTATGTCGTCCATCTGCTGTCGCGCTACCAGATGCCGACCACGCAACTGGAACGCGGCTGGATGAACACGAACGCGATGACCGTGATCGACGTGGCCCAGAAGAAGCTCGTCAACACGGTCCTGTTGGACGACGTCGACTTCGGGGCGTCCAACCCGTGGGGCGTCGCCTGCACGGCCGACGGCAGCAAGATCTGCATCACCACGGCGGGCACGCATGAGTTGTGCGTGATCAATGCGCCGGCGATGTTGGACAAGCTGTTGAAGATGCCGGCCACGGAAGACGAAGCCCGCAAACAGGGGAAGAAGCCGGACACGACCGGGGCCTACTCCTCGTTCCTCGCGGCCGACGTGCCCAACGACTTGGCGTTCCTGGTCGACCTGAAGCGGCGGATCAAGCTCGACGGCAACGGGCCGCGGGGCCTGGCCGTGGTCGGCAACCAGGCGTTTGCCGCCCTGTATTTCAGCGACGCGTTGGCCGTGGTCGACCTGGCCGACAACAAGCCCGGCAAGCTGGTGAGCATGCTTCCCCTCGGGCCGGCGCCGCACCTGACGGCCCAGCGTCGCGGCGAGATGAATTTCCACGACGCGGCCCTCTGCTTCCAGCAGTGGCAGAGCTGCGCGAGCTGCCACCCCGACGCCCGGATCGACGCGCTCAACTGGGACCTGATGAACGACGGCATGGGCACGCCGAAGAACAACAAGAGCATGCTGTTGGTCTTCAAGACCGCGCCGGCGATGTGGCTGGGCGTGCGGCCCACGCCCGAATCGGCGGTCCGCTCCGGGATCACCCACATCCAGTTCGCCGTGCGTCCGGAGTCGGACGCCGAGGCGATCGACGCCTATCTCAAATCGCTCACCCCGGTCCCCAGCCCCTACCTGGTGGGCGGCCAGTTGAGCGATGCGGCCCAGCGGGGCAAGGCCCTCTTCTTCAGCGCCCGGATCGGCTGCCACGAGTGCCATCCCGAGCCGCTCTACACCGACCTGCGCATGCACGACGTCGGCTCGAAGGGCGAGTATGACGGCCACCACACCTCCTTCGACACCCCCTCGCTCATCGAGTGCTGGCGCACCGCCCCCTACATGCACGACGGCCACTACGTGACGATCAAGGAACTGCTCACCAAGGGGAAGCACGGCAACCGCGTCGGCGAGGTCGAAAAGCTCACCGAGCAAGAGGTCAACGACCTGGTCGAGTTCGTGCTCTCGCTGTAGCCGTCTTCGCCTCGTCGGTCGAGGTCAGCCGGTCAGCAGTCAGCAGTCAGCAGTCGGCATTGCGAGACGACGCTGATTGCTGATGGCGGTCCGAACATGCTACCTATTCATTAGTTGCGAATCCGCATGGATCGTTAAGGTTGCATTGAGCCACTTGAGGCTTTCCACAATCCTCTCCCTAAAGCTGGTGGTGTGCCTCGCGAAAAACGTCCACCTGTTTGCCCTGTCGCAAATATCGCACCCCCTGATGGACGATCAAATTCTCACCCCCCTGGCGTTTGGATCCATGAGAATCGCGAGGGTTGCTGTTAGAGTCGAATAGAGACACTCCTGGGCACACAGCATGCGTCGGCTTCCCCTTTCTCTCGCCGACG
>JBDKTH010000365.1:0-4789 GCA_039680305.1 Thermoguttaceae bacterium
CCGATCGCCATTGCGCACCACGGAGGGGCCACCGATACGATGTTCGCACAGGGAAAGCACCAAGAGGTCCACGACTATGTGAAGGCCGTGCATGACCAAGGGCTTCTGGCCGGCGTTTCGGCCCACAATCCCGACTGCATCAAACGCGTGGCCGACGAAGGGTGGGAAGTCGACTACTTTATGGTCTGCTTCTACTTCGTCACACGCAAGCGGATGAGCGAGCTTGCCGGCAAGAAGGAGGACGAGGAGACGCCTGTGCTGGAGGTCGAGCCGCACACGACCTTCCACAAGAACGACCCGGATGTGATGACGGCCGTGGCCCGGCAGGTGAAGCAGCCCTGCTTGGGCTTCAAGATCCTTGCGGCAGGGCGCCAGTGCTCGAACCAGGACGTAGTGAAGCGAGCCTTCCGCTATGCCTTGACCCGGCTCAAGCCGACCGACGGCGTGATCGTTGGGATGTTCCCCTGGGCCTTCGACGAAGTGGGGGCCAATGCTGGCTACACCCGCGAGTTCGGCGTGCTGCCGCCGTGGACCCCGCCGGCCAAGCCGGCGTGATCGAAGAACGAGGCGAGAAACTCCGGCACGCGGGTGTCCAACCAGAATCGGGGCGACCAGGGCCAGCGGCCGGAGACAAACCCCAAGTGGCCGCCGCCGTCGGTGATCTCCAGGGTCACCTTTTTGTAGACTTTGTCCGGAGGCGGAATCAGGTGGACCGGCACCAACGGGTCGTTGTGGGCGTTGACGACGAGCGTGGGGACGGCCACGTGCTGCAACAGCACGTCGGACCGCGTCTTGGCGTAATAGTCTTCGGCGCCTTGGAAGCCGTGCCACGGCGCGCTGATCCGATCGTCGAACTTGAAGAAGGTATTCAGCTGTCTCAAGTCACGGCGAGTGAGGCCAAAGGTATCGCCCATCGCCTCCATCTTCCGTACGACGTCGTCGCGAAGGCTGCGCAGGAGGTACCACTGGTAGAGGCGGGAGAATCCGCGTTCGATCTTCTTGGCCACGGCGCCCAGTTGGAACGGGGCCGACACGCCCACGGCCGCGGCCACTGGCAGCGACTGCCCGCGCTGGCCACACTCGCCCAGCCATTTGAGGCAGATATTGGCGCCCACGGAGTAGCCCACGACGCCGATCGGCGTGCCCGGCTCGCGCTCGGCCAGGTGATGGACCAGGTAGTCCAGGTCGCAGGTCATCCCGCAGTGATAGCTCTGGAACAGGCGGTTGGCCTCGCCATGCCCGCGGTAGTTCAACAGCACGCCGCGCCAGCCCCGCGTCTGGCAGGCTCGCAGCAGCCCGCGCACGTAGGCCGAGTCGAGGTCGCCCTGGAGGCCCGGCAGCACGATCACGATCGGGCCGTGCTGGCCGACCCAGTCGAGTCGGACGAAATCCCCGTCGGGAAGTTCCAGACGCTCGGAGCGGACCTCCAGCCGAACCCGCCGTATCACCGCCGGCCAGAGGGTCTGACTATGGCCGCCGGGCAGCCACCAACTCGCTTTGAATCGACCGCTCACCATCCACGCCGCCTCACTGAGCCTATTCCAGCGTCCAGCCGTTGGGGATGAGGGACTCCTTGGGGACGACGACGACGCCGTCGCGGATCATGCCGAAGTCGCTCTCCTCGGTGTAGTCGATCCCATGGGTGTTGGCGATGCGGGCCTTCTGGCCAATGCGGCAGTTCTTGTCGATGATCGCGCCTTCGATGTACGAACCGGCGCCGACGCCCAGGGGCGGGTACCCATTCTTCACGCCGTGGATCACGTCATCGGGCGATTCGTAGAAGTCGTTCCCCATCAGGATCGAGTTGCGGATCACCACGTCCGGGCCGATCATGCAGCGCAGGCCGATGATGCTGTTTTCGATCACCGCCCCCTCGGCGATGATCGAGCCGTCGGCAACCAGGCTGCCGCGGACCATGGCGCCGTCGACGCGCGTGGGCGGCAGGAAGCGAGCTCGGGTGAAAATCGGCGCGGTGGCCGAGAGGAAGGGGAAATCGGGGTTCGGCTTGGCCAGGCTGAGATTGGCCTCGAAGAACGACTTGATCGTTCCGATGTCTTCCCAGTAGCCGTCGAACAGATGCAACTGCACGCGCCGCGAGCGGATCGAGGCGGGGAAGACCTCTTTGCCGAAGTCGCGGTAGTCGGTCTTGTCGAGCACGTCGAGGAGCGTGTCGCGGTTGAACAAGTAGATCCCCATGTTCGCCAGGCAGTCGCGGCCTTGGCTGGCGATCCCTTGGGCCTCGATCCAGGCCGGATCGGTGCGGACCAGCTCGAGCTCTTGTTGCGTCTGCGGTTTTTCCAGGAAGCCGACCACCCGGCCCGAGTCGTCGACGCGCATGATCCCCAGACCCGAGGCCTGGTGGCCGTGGACCGGCAGGCCGCAGATCGTCACGTCGGCGCCGCCCTGCTGGTGCTGGGCGATCATCGCGCGGAAGTCCATCCGGTAGAGCTGATCGCCGGAGAGGATCAGCACGTACTCGATCCCGGGCTGCTGGAGGTGGCGGAGGTTCTGGCGGACGGCGTCGGCCGTGCCCTGGTACCAGGTGGCGTTTTCGTTGGTTTGCTGGGCCGCGAGGATCTCGACGAATCCCTGGTCGAAGGAATCGAAGGTGTAGGTGCTGCGGATGTGGCGGTGGAGGCTGACCGAGTTGAACTGGGTCGCCACGTAGATGCGGTTCAAGCCACTGTTGATGCAGTTCGACAGGGGAATGTCGATCAGCCGGTACTTTCCGGCGACCGGGACTGCGGGCTTGGAGCGAACCTTGGTGAGGGGGTACAGACGCGTCCCGCGTCCGCCGCCGAGCACCAGGGTGACCAGATTTCTCATGGGAATCCTCACGCTGAGTTGTTGGCCAACCGGCTGATGTTGTCGGGCCTATCTTAACGAAAACCGGCGGAAAAGGGAACCCGGGGCCGGGAGGGGTGGGGAGAACGGAATCGTGGGGCGAGAGGGCGTAGGGGCGTGGGGGGGCCGGCGGTCCAACGTCGCCTGATCCGCGGGCTTTGGCCGGGAAAACGGATTCGCCCCCAACCCCATGCGGTTCCTCGCTCTTGGACGCACGGCGGCCAGGAAAACCGTCGAAAACGGTCGCTCTTTTGGAGAACTTTGTGGAACGATCTGACTGCACGATGCAGGTCGTAGCAGCCGTGCTGGCCGTATCAGTCGAAGGAGAAACACGCAACTTCGCGGTTATCAGAGCGTTGGTGAAACGATCAACTCTCACCGGATACTAGCGACGATACTGCCATCAACGGATGGGCCACTTCTTCCGACTGAAACGTACAGGTACGGCCCGCATGACACGAGGAGGGGGCAATGGATTCCCTTTTCTGCAAGGATGGAGACTTATGAAACGAGTCGTGCCTCTTGTGTGGATGCTGGGCTGGCTGGGTACAGCATCCGTGTTGGCCTACGAGCCGCTGCCGCGCCCCGAGGCATATGGTGGCCTGCGTCCCCTGGAGGCTTCGGTGCCGCGGCTTGAGGCGGTGCCGGCGGCCGACACCAGCGTGGTTCGTCTGCCACAGGTCGAGGTCCCTGCCACAACCCCGGCGCAATGGCTCGAGCCGGCCCAGATGCCCATGCCGCCGTTCCCCGCGGAGCCGGTCGTGACGGACGCGGTCGTGCCAGAGCCGTTCGCAACGGCCCCGGCCCCCGCCCCGGTGGCCGAGTTGGCCAACGTGCCTCAGCCGGCGCCGCCCTCCATTGGGCCCGCGGCGCCGGGCGGCCCACAGGCCGAGTACCTGACCCTTGACGAGTTGCGAGCGGAGATGCGAAAGCTCGCCTGGAGCAAGGGGGACTACAAGGTCATCCCCTACGGGATCTTCTGGGCGTCGTCGTCCTATGAGACATCGCGGACCTTCACTGGCGATGCCCCCTTCTACGTCTACTCGGGGGCGAACGAAGGGGAGGACTCGTTCCACGTGGATGCCAAGTCGTCCCGACTCGGCATTGATGTGATTGGCCCGCGGCTCTGGCCGTTCTGCTGCGCCGAGAGCGGCGGCAAGGTGGAAATCGACTTCCAAGGCTCGTTCATCACGGAGAACAAAGGCTCGGTTTTGCTCCGGCACGCCTATGCGGAGGTGAAGAACGAGGACTTCCGACTCCTGGCCGGCCAGACCTGGGACGTGATGTCGCCCCTGAACCCCACGACGTTGATGTACACGATCGCGTGGGGGGCCGGCAACATCGGCTATCGTCATGCCCAACTTCGCGGCGAGCGCTATATCCCGGTGAGCGACACGATGCTCCTCACCCTGCAAGGCTCGCTGAACCACGACGTCGTCAACCCGTCCGACTACACCGGCACCACGATCCGCGGCGATCATTCCGGGTGGCCGGTGTTGATGGGCCGGGTGGGCACGACCCTCGGTCCCCGTGGCCCCGGATGCCTGCCGATCATCGTCGGCGTCTCCGGTCATTTCGGGGAACAGTCCTACGACTTCCCCGCCCCCCTTGCAGCCGATGATGCCACGGTGAAGACGTGGTCGGTGAACGCCGACTGGCGCATTCCGATCACCGAGCGGTTCGGTTTCCAAGGCGAGTTCTTCAGCGGCCAGAACCTGGCTCCGTACCTGGGCGGGATCATCCAGGGAATCAACCCCGTCACCCGCGAGGGAATTCGCTCGACGGGCGGATGGGGCGAGGTGTGGTACTTCTGGAATCCCGTACTCCATAGCCATGTTGGCTACTCCATCGACGATCCGCTCGATCAGGATGTCCCCAACAACGCCACCGGCCGAACTTACAACGAGCTGATCTTCGCGAACCTCATTTGGGACGTGAATCCGAA
>JBDKTH010001036.1:0-3007 GCA_039680305.1 Thermoguttaceae bacterium
GATCATGGCTCTTCTGGACGCCGAGGGTGATGACCATTCTATTTGCGGCCTTCGTCAGCTTATTTGCCTTCGACGTGTTCGATGCGCGATTGGATTTGTGGCGGACTATGCTGGCCCTATTCGCGCATTTGATTCCCTCCTTTGTTGTCCTGCTCTTCTTAGCTATCGCTTGGCGCTGGGAGTGGGTCGGATCGCTGGCATACAGCACCCTGAGCGTCCTGTACGTGATGGCGGCCTGGGGACGTTTACACTGGTCTGCGTCTGCGGTCATTTCTGGCCCGCTGCTGATCATCGGGCTCCTATTCTTGTTCGGCTGGCTTTATCGCGATGAACCCCGCGTCGCATCCTGACTTTTAGCCAACTACGACTACGACTCCTTTGGCGTGAACGCCGGGGCCCTGGTTTCCCATCGCTGCGAGGATTACAATGGCGGTTTGCCTGTTGACCGCGTTTCTCGTTGGAGAGGGGTAACCGATGCTCCAAGGTTACACACTTCCTCGCACGCCGCGAGGCACGTCCAGCTTGACGCCCGCGCCGCCGTGGCACTATGTGGGCAACTGTCTGGCCGTGGAGTATGAGGGCAATCCCGAGAAGATTCGGGCTCTCTTGCCGTCGTGTCTGGAACTGGAATCACCCCGGTGTGCCGCCTATTTTGTCGAATGGCAGTTCGCCAGCCAGTCCGGGGAAGAGTATCTCGATCCGGTTCGCAGCCAATACCATGAGACGATCTTTTTGGTCTCCGCCCGGTTTGAAGGTACGCCGTGCGCGTTCTGCCCGTTCATCTGGGTCGATCAGGATGTGGCGATGATGCGAGGGTTTGCGCAGGGCTGGCCCAAGCAGATCGGGTCCACGTGGATGACGCGGTTCTACGACCTGCCGTCCAAGGCCACGCCCGTGCTCGGGCCGGGCGGGCGGTTCGGCGCCACGTTGGCCGCCAAAGACCACCGCTTGGCGGAAGCACGAATCACGCTTCGCGAACAGACGTCGAGCCTTCCCAATCCCGGCTTTGCGCGGGCCGTCAACACGCGTCACTTTCCCGAGCTTGCCGCAGGGCGTCACCAGCGGCCGGCGGTCTACGAGCTGGTGCAACTGAAATCCCGCGATGTCCAGTTCTCTCCCATCTGGAAGGGCGAGGCAACGCTCGAGGTTTTCGACCACCCCTACCTGGAGCTTCCCGACCTGCGGCCCCAACAGGTCCTCGCCGGGTATCGCTTCTCCTTTGCCCTGACCGTGGACGACTTGGTGCTGCTTCGGGATTTGCGAGAGAAATAGCCGGCTAGGGTGTTCAGCCTTCTGACTCATCCGCCAGACCGAAGTCGTCGGCAAACAGACGCACCAACGCCTCCAGGGCTTCTTCGGCCTCGGGCCCCTTGGCCCGGAGTTGCAGGGCGTCTCCCTGCGCGGCCCCCAAGGCCAGAAGCTCGAGGATGCTGCTGGCGTCCGCCGTCCGGTCGCCGGAGTGGATCGTGACCTTCGCGTCAAACTGGCGGACGGCGGTGGCGATCGCTAGCGACGGACGGGCATGAAGCCCGGCGGGTCGGGAAACACGGATTTGCCGGGTTGCACATCGACTCCACATCAGCCAGCCTCTCCTGAGGCCCCACGCCGCGTTACCAATGCTTCCACCACCAGATCAACCGCACCGCGCCGATCGAGACGCCGGCCAACACGAGGATCATCCAGAACATCCATGGATAGCTCTGCCCGGGAAAACTGACATTCATCGAAAAGATGCTGACGACCAGGTTCGGCAGCATGATCCCGATGGTGATGATCGTCAGCGTCTTCATCAGCCAGTTCAGGTTGTTGCTGACGATCGAGACGCGGGCGTCCATCATCCCCGCAAGAATGTTGGAATAGATCTCCGCCTGTTCGTAGCACTGGGTGTTCTCGATGATCAGATCGTCGATGAGTTCCACCTGTTCCGGGGTAAAGCCGATCTTCGCGGCGTTCAGTTTCAGTCGCTCGATCAGCTTGGCGTTGGAGGCGATGGCGTTGAGGTAGAAGACCAGGCTCTTCTCCAGGCTGAAGAGGTTCAGCAGGTACTTGTTGTGCATCGACGTGTTGATCTGGTCTTCCAGCGAGTCGGACACGGAGTTGATCACCTTCAAGTGCCCGACGAAATGGTTGATCAGCGCGTAGATGATCTTGAGCACCAGATCCTGCAGCGACAGCACCTTGGTGAAGAGTTTCCCCTCGATGATCGGCACATCCTCCGCCAGGACGACGACGAGCCGGTCGGCGAAGAGGAACAGCCCCATCGAGTTGACTTTGAAGACGAACTTGTCCTCGCGAGAATAGTTCTTCGGCCGCTTGAGGATGAGCGCCACGTGGTTGGGCTCGACCTCCAACCGCGCCTGTTCATCCGGGTCGAGCGCCGAGGTCAGCGTATGATCATCGATGCCGAGGGTTTCGACCAGATACTTGCGCTCGGTATCGTCAGGGTTGACATACACGAGCACATTCGGGGGGATGCGTCCTTGGTGCGTTAGCTTCCCGTCTGCCATCTCCAATTGCTGAAGCATTGGAGCGTCTCCCTCCCGATCAGTCTCAGAACCTGGAAACACCCCTTGTTGGCGGGAAAATCGCCAGCAGAGGACCAACGATCGAAGAATACCCCCTTTTCCGGAATTCTAGACACCCCGACGGTTTATGCAAGGTCCCGTCGCGCTGCCCCTCCCGGCAGCGTGGTTGGGGTGGACGGGTCCTTATTGATCCTCAGACTGACAGTGTCGTGTCACAGAGCATTGGGCAGCATGCCGACCCACGGCTGCGTCGTGGACGGCATGCCACCCACCGCCGTGTCCCGACGCAAAGCCTTGCGGCCAATCCCACGGACTACGGAGTCGCCCGGGTCATCGTCTTGCGCAGTTCGGTCTGCGGGAGATAGGCCCCGCTTTTGCGCAAGGTCTCGACGAGTTGGGCCGTGTCCCACTCGCCGGCGGTTTGGCCCGTGGCCATCGCCTGGACGGCGGCGGTGCCGGCGGCCTGTCCCATCATCGAGGCG
>JBDKTH010001333.1:0-9825 GCA_039680305.1 Thermoguttaceae bacterium
TCTCAGACCCTCCAATCCGTGATGGACGTCGAGCGGATCATCCGCGACATGCTCCGGGTAGGAGTTCACGCGATCGTGAGTTTCCCCAACCTGGGCTACTGGAAGTTACGCCGTCAGCTCGCCGAACAGGGGCGTGCCCCCCGGGGCAACTCGCTCCAGGGCTGCGTCTGGTACAACACGCCGACGGTCCGCTTCCTGACGATCGCCGACTTCGAGGACTTTTGTCAACAGCACGGCCTGAAGATCCATCAGTGCGTGGCGTTGGACACCGAGGCCAACCAACTGGTCACAGAGAATCCAAATCTCAACGCCGACGTGGCCGTCATGGTCCTGAGTAGATAAGCACCGTCGGGAGTAATCCGTTATGCACACAGCCAACCATCTTGCGGCAGTCTCCGGCGTCTTGGTTGGATTGGCATGGAGCCTGTTTGCGGTCCCGGTCATCGCCGCCGAGCCTCAGCTTGACCTGGCGGCGGTGCCCTCACCGATCCTCTTCCGCGGAGACGCGGCAACAGCCTATCGCGACCCGGCCGCCGTGTATCAGGACGGAGTCTTTCGGCTCTTCTTCACGCTCGTGAAGACGGAAGCCGACGGGAAGGTCTACCTCTACACCGCAACCAGCAAGAGCGCCGACCTGGTCCATTGGACCGAGCCCCGCATCCTGACGCCTCGCGATCAAAAGCTGAACTATTCGAGCCCAGGCAATGTGGTCCGCTTTGGCACGCAATGGATCATGTGCCTGCAGACCTACCCTCGCCCCACCGGCGAGAAGTATGGCAATGCGACCGCGCGACTCTGGACCATGCGCAGCGATGATCTGGAAAACTGGAGCCAGCCGGAACTACTGAAGGTCAAAGGGCCAGACGTCCCGGTCGAGGCCATGGGCCGGATGATTGATCCCTATCTGCTCCAGGACAAGGACTCGCCCGACAAATGGTGGTGTTTCTACAAGCAGAACGGCGTGAGCGTGTCGTGGTCGCGCGACCTGAAGACCTGGACCTACGTCGGCCGCTTTGACGGCGGCGAGAATTGCTGTGTGCTCGTCGATGGCAACCAGTACGTGCTCTTCCACTCGCCCAAAAACGGGATCGGGGTGAAGCGATCCGGCGACCTGCGACAGTGGCGTGACACAGGCTTGCTCCTGCTCGGGCAGAACGACTGGCCGTGGGCCCAAGGACGGCTGACCGCCGGCTTCGTTCTGGATCTGAAACACGAATCGAGAGTCGGCAAGTATCTGATGTTTTTTCACGGCAGCGGTCCGGAGGACGAGCGGACCATGTTCGACACCTTCGCCAGCGTGGGCCTTGCCTGGAGCGACGATCTGCTCCATTGGGAGTGGCCGAGTTCATCGAAGAGCACAAGGATGCCCTTTCCAGGACAACCCAACGGGCCAAGTGGATCCATTCCTCGGATGAGCATGAGGACCGTCCCGGCCAGTCGCTGGCGACCCGCAGCCACGAGGTGATCATGCACTGGGCCAAAGAGCGGGATGCCAAGCCGGCTACGATCCCTGGTACGGAGCATGGCGGGCGCCCCGGGGTACTCCGTTTCCACTTTCCCGGGTATGGAGGACAGGAGATCAAGGAGATTAGCTAGGAGGAGTGGTTCCAGCCGTTCGACGAACGACAACTTGTCTTCGTTTTCCAGGAACATAGGAAAGACGGAACGCAGAGCAACTTCTTCCGGCTGGATAGCCCGGAACGCGAAACGGGTTGATCCGTCCAGGCGAATCTCGATACGGGAGAAGCCCCTTCGACATCTGGCCTATCGTATCGCCCGAAGGCAAGGCGGCTTGATCCCCTCAACCTTCGTCGAAATCGCCAGAAACCTGTCCCGCGATGTGACATAAAGCGTCGTAAATTGTCGACCGCCGAAGACGCAGTTGGAGGCGTACGGGACGGCGATGACGCCGAGCACATTGCCCTGGGGGGAGGCGACTTTGACCCCGGCCGCGCCGCAGCAGACGTACAGGTTACCGTGCTCATCGAGGGTCATTCCATCGGGATTGGCGCCCAGCGAGACCCAAAGCCTCTCGTTGGCCAGACGACCCGGGCCGAGGACGTCGTAGCGGTATATTACCTGGCCACGACTGTCGGCCAGGTAGAGGGTCTTTTCGTCCGGTGACAAGAGGACGCCGTTCGGCTTCTGGCAAACGGTCGATACCCGGGTCACCCGCCCATCGGGTGACGCATAGTAGGCGTCTTCCTTCATCACGGCGGCTTGGCCGCGATGGCTGTAGTTGGGATCGCTGAAGTAGAAGCCATCCTCGGCGTCGATCGCCAGATCGTTGGGCTCGTTGAAGTGGACACCATCGATCTCATGGACGAGGATCCGCTTCTGCTTGGTCTGAAGGTCGAAGGCGACAATCCGGTAGGCTGCGCCTTCGCAGACGACCAGTTCGCCCTTGTGGTTGAACATCATCCCGTTGGCGTCGGTGCTGTCGTCCACGAACAGGTGGATTCCGTCCTCCAGGCGGTAGATGTAGATCGAGTTGTTCTTTCCGTCGGAGAAATAGACGTTTCCCTCCCTGTCGGCGGCCGGTCCCTCGGTGAACCCAAAACCGGTGCCGAGGACGATGGGTTCTACGCCCGGAGCGATAAGATCGTCGAAATCCATGGTTTCCCTCGATAGGATGCCAGGCAGCCGCTTCGTGTTGTGGGGGAATCCGTGCCGGCACAAGGATGCAGGCTAAGATGATTCTACACAAGGCGTCTACGGGGCGAGGTTGCAGTTCATGAGCCCTTCAATGCGCGATACTGAGCCTGGTCGGCCTCGGCCATCTCCTTTTCACCCTTCTGCCGATACGCGACCGCACGGTTGCGGTAAGCCTCGGCATAGGTGGGATTGAGGCGGATCGCTGCCGAGTAGTCGGCGATCGCCTTGTCCAGGTCGCCGGCTTTCCGGAAGGTGACGCCCCGGTTGTTGTGCGCCCGGGCATAGTCCGGCTTGAGCCGGATCGCTTCGCTGAAGTCGGCGATGGCCAATTCCACATCGCCCAGATCGTAGTAGACACTGCCGCGGTTGCAGTACGCCGTAGCACAGTGAGGGTCGACCTTCAGGGCCTCGGTGAAGGAGGCAATTGCCGCGTCGCGTTTCCCTTTGACCCAGGAGACAGTCCCTCGCCGGCACAATTCTTCGGCATCTGGCATGATGGGGTCTCTCGGCGATTGCGACGGGAGAGCGTCCAGCGACGTCCCCGGCGCGTCTGGTGGCAAAGCGACCTTTCTCTGGGGGCTGCCAAGAACAGCGGAGGCGGTCCCTATCACTACCATAGCCCGATTCAACAAACGCCACAAGTCTATGCCGACTGGCGGCCGTCCTCGCGTGGAACGACCTCCAACAGCGGCAACGTGACGCTGATGCACGTGCCTTTACCCGGCCCGCTTTGGATGTCCAACTGGCCACCGAGGACCCGGACTCGTTGGCGGATGCTCTGCAGCCCGCGGCTGTCGGCCTTCTCGTCAGGGTTGAAGCCGATGCCCCAGTCGCGAATCTCCAGTCGAATCCACGCTTCGGCTTGGGTAAGCTTGATCACCAACTTGCGGCTCTTGCTGTGCCGCCTCGCGTTGGTAAGACCTTCGTGCACCACACGGTAAATCGCGCTCTCCAAGGGGGACGCCAAGCGGCCAAAATCGACGTCGGGATGAAACTCGATGTCCAGTTCGTCGTGGGAGCGTGCGTCCCAGACCAGGTGCTCGATCGCCGCCACCACGCCCGACTCGTCAAGAATCGGCGGGCGCAATCCGCTGATCAGCCGTCGTGCCTCGGCCATCCCCTGCTGAAGAAGGCCCATGGCGAGATCGAAATCCTTCTGCGCCTCGTCAAGATTCGTCTTGAGCCGCTGGCGGTAGGCTTGCATTTCCAGGATGGCCCCAGCGAGGTGCTGGGCCAGACCGTCGTGGATCTCATAGGTGATCAACTGCCGTTCTTGCTCGTGCATCTCCAGCAACTGTTCGAGCGCATGCCGTTCCTGTTCGAGCAAGGCCTCGGCCTCCCGTCGCTCGGTCACGTCCCGGAAGAAGCCGATCAGGCTTGGCCGTCCGTGGTACAGCACATGACTGCAACCGATGTCCAGGAAGACGGGGTTGCCATCCTTCGTCCGGCAACGGATGTTGCTGACAAGTTGGCGATCGCCTCTGGCCATCTCCGCAAAAGCGGCCTGAGCCAGGGGGACATGCTGCGGGAAAACGAGGTCCTCAAGGCCCATGGTGAGCAATTCGTCTTGCGAATAGCCCAGGATTCGCGAGATCGCCGCGTTGGCACGCACGAATCGCCGCGTTTCGGCGTCCGCCAGCAACAGCCCATCGACCATCCCATCGTAGATCGCCTGAAGCTCTCCGTTGGTCTGGCGGAGAGCCTCCTCGACCCGCTTCTGTTCGGTAACGTCTTCGACGTACCCTTCGAAGGCCACGGGCCGATCCTGCTGATCCCGGATCGGATAGGCCGAGATGCGGACGCACAACGGCGTGCCGTCCTTGCGTTTCCAGATCAACTCCACGATCCTGATATGGGCCTGAGCGTTGGCGACGAGACGGGCTCGCACGGACGGATCGGCATAGACATCCCGGGCCATGTCGACAGCCAACAGCTCGGCCTCGGACTCATAGCCGAGCATCCGCACCAACCGAGAATTGACCTTCAAGAACTTCCCGTCGAGGCTCGATCGAAAGAGGCCAAAGTCCGCCTCGCAACGTAGCATTGGAGAAAGAAGCCACGACTCCCCCGTTCCGCCGGTATCATGAGAGTTCTCGCGTCTCATCGCCGCGGCTCCTCGAATGGTCCTATCCACATAAACAAACCCCCATCATAGTTGTTCGCCACGCGAATTGACAATGGTTCTTTCAGTCAGTGACGCTCGTCGACAACGGATGTGACAGAAAAGGGGACGATTTGGTAGCGGCCTGGCCTTCCCTGGGGCGATCGCAGCTGGCCACCGTTTCCGCAAGGCAATCCATGGGACGCGGAGATGAATGGCACTGCGCCTTGGGGTGCAAGGAGTTAGGGTGATTACGGGAGGGAGGGGCGAAGGTGCCGACGGCCGCGAAGCGCGGATGCCCGCCGCATGGGTTGTCGGAGACCCGGGACGCTACGTCTCCTGCTCGCGCTGTATGCCTCCTCCGTCCCCTCTCCCCCCTTCCTGGAGAGGGCTTGGGGAAGGGGAACTGTCGATGACGTTATCCATGGCGATGCCGCTGGCCCTGAGGCTCTCCCTGCAGGTTCGTCCTCGTGGCCCTGTCGCTTCCCCGGAATTCTTCTCCGGGATCTGTCGGTCCCCGGCGACGGCCCTTGGCGGTCGGCCGTCTCTGCAATCCGTGATCGGCTTGGGTTAAGCTCCTCTTATCTGTGGCCTCGCCGTCCTTTAGAATAAAGACGAATCCCATCATCCGTGGGGCGTTCTTGCGGACGTGATGGCGGCTGATAGAAGTGCTGGCCGAGGTACGGTATTTCCGATGAAGCGAGAACCCATACAGCCAAAGAGGGTTAACCTACGACGCTGCACAGTCTGTAGGGGAACAGGTATAGCCCCCAGCATACAGCGACGCTACACGAATGGCGGACACGACGACCGGCGTTGTGAATACTGTCATGGAGAGTGCTACGTTGAGGCCCAGGATGTGGAGGAACCCGAGAAGTCCGACACTGAGTGATTCAGGAATGGGCATGGCGGAACGGGTCCGTAAGCTATCCCGTAAATCCGGCGGACGAAACGGCCAACACGTCACGTTCGCTGAGCTCGGCTGCGCGGGGACGGCTACGCCGTCGAGCACGCCTTCCGTTGGGCGAGTCGAAAAAGGGTGAATAGGGTTGGCGTATGGCATGTCGCAAGTGTCAGTTCACCGTTCGATTGCTTCTGCTACTGACCGCGATCGTCGCCATTGTGCTCGGCGGTATCCGATGGCTTTGGCCAGAAGGGAAACGCTTCGAGGCGCTTGCAGCGATCGAACAGCATCTCACAAACGAGTTCTTCCCGTGGGGGGACGAAGTGATGTGGTGCATTACGAGACGGCCCAAAACGCCTGGGAGGTTTGCCCGTGTGAGCACCGTTGTTGACGACTGGAACCAGAAGCTGAAGTGTCGTGTCGGGACAGGCTCTCCTCGGGCTCTGACCGTTGACCTTCCATCCGTCACGGACGCCTTTTGGCGGGTCGTGTTCCTGGAGCGAGACGACGGAAGATACGATTACCTTGTGATTCAGGTCCGTCGAAAGAAGACGCAGGGCGAAGATACGGCGGAAACCCCGGGCGAGAAAGCATTGTAGACAGTTCAATGTTCGAGAAGAATCCCTACGAATCACCGAAGACCGATATTCCCGAGACGAACCGACCTACTGCGACAATCGGGACGGCGAAGATTGTGTTTGAGGCGTTGCTGTTACTGGGGCTAGGAGTGGGCTTCGGCGTGTTTCTCGGCGTGTTTGCTTGTTTTCATCTGTCCAATGGGAATGCCGCTGGCCACTTCTACCTGACTTACGGTTCCGTGGGGGCAATCGCCGGCGCTCTCGGCAGTATCATTGGCGGGGTGTTCATCGGACTTGTTCGACTAGAGGCGGGGATAACGAGCAGACGCCCAACAACGGCTACTCGCAGAGTCGCCGGTGGCGACCAGCCTACGGCTGACGAGTAGGCCGTTCCGTTTGGTCGCACAGTTTGACTATTTCCCGCCAGAGTTGCTGCGATTGGCTGGAGAGTTGGGGCTGGGGATTGAGATCTCGCTTTACTCCGTCAGCGACGAAGACGCGGAATAGACGCCATGCCGAACATCGCACGGCGGCACGCGGTTCTGCAAATCGCCATGGGCGACCGTTGTCCCGGGCTGAGGGCGTTCCGATGAAATCCAAAGCGGACATCGTTCAAGGCGGAGGGTGGGTTACCCACGAGACGCTTGGCCGACCGAAGGCACGATTCTTCACGTTCCTATCGGTCGTCGGGGGCGCCGTTTCCCTCTGCGCTGGGATGCTGGTTTGGGCCGGTTTGCCAGAATTGGCTTTCTTTGGTCGGTGGACGTGTATCTTCCTGATCGCGCTGGAACTGTCGTCTATCGTGCTGGCCGTCGTTTTCCGGTTCATCGAGAAACCACGCCCCCTTGTCGAGCATCTTCCGAATCCGGACCACGACGCACGCAAGTTGTATTGATGGGCTAGCGCTGCCACGCGGCACAAGTGCCCCGGCTAAACAGCCGGATACGGGGGTAGCCCCCACACGGTTTAAAAGACGTCCGTTAGTGGGGTAGTGGGAGCCACTTCGCGTCACACCGCCTTCGGTCCTTCCTCCTTCCCATTTCCGCCGCGCCAAATCGTGTTGAAATTGGGCCAGCGGTTCTGCTAGGCTGATTCCTGGCAGCCCGAGAAGGCGAGCCGGTTTGGTCTTTGACAATTGACGCTTTCGAGAAATTGCCCTCGCGCTCCGCGTACGGCCGTCGGGCTCGACCCCAGTGCCGCTTGGCGGCTGCGCGCATGGCTCGTGCTCCTTGCGGAGCACGGGACAGGGACTTCCGGATCATGGAAACCATGCGGGTGGAAGTAAATCTGGGTGGTAAATACTAGGTCGAACTACGTAGCAACCCTTGAATTGTGCAACACCTCCCCACTTTCGGGTTAGCTCACTTGCGTCTTTTCACGTAAATGTAACTATCGGGATAGCAGTCACTTGCGAATGTGCGCCGCGTCGCAAAATTTGCATCACAACACGTGAGGCTTTCCACAATTCCCTCCCTTAACCTGGGGGCGATCCGTGGAGTGCCGGCCGGCTGCGGAGGCGGTTTGCAGGATCATTCCCCCAGCTAGAGGCTACCGGGTCACGCGATCGTCCGTTCCCCCCTTCAAGACGCGGTCCAGAAAGAAGTTGGAGAACTGAGCTATTAGAACGGGAGAATCCGCCGTTGGTTATGGATTACCCAGCGTCGAAGGCTCGGCGGATCCTCTCTTTCGAGTAGCCCAATTCTCCAAGTATTTCTGGACGGGTCCTTGGTGTCTTGCCATCTTGAATTACACTTACTGGTTTGGTTTTCGAGAGACCCGTTCTGACTGTCGTTTCACTCGAGGAGAGACCCTGTGGCTTCGACCGTTTCGCACGCTGCGACCAGCACGCCCAAGCAATCCCGTCTCCAACCCATCAGTGGGGCCGACGTGGTCGTATTGTCGCTGGTGAACCACGGGGTCGATACGGTCTTCGCCTACCCGGGTGGGTTCAGCATGCCGCTGCACCAGGCGTTCACCCGGTATCGCGACAAGATCCGCGTGGTGCTGCCCCGGCAGGAACAGGGCGGGGGCGTTGCTGCCCAGGGCTATGCCCGCTCGACGGGCAAGGTCGGCGTTGCGATGACCACCAGCGGCCCGGGCGCGACGAATCTGGTTACGGCCGTGGCCGACGCCAAGCTCGACAGCATCCCGATGGTCATCATCACCGGGCAGGTGCCCACCTCGGCCATTGGCTCCGATGCGTTCCAAGAGACGCCGATCACCGAGATCTGCCGGACCGTGACCAAACACCACTACCTGGTCACCGAGCCGAACGACCTGGCCCGCATTATGCGCGAGGCGTTCCATGTGGCCACCACCGGCCGGCCCGGGCCCGTGCTGATCGACATTCCCAAGACTGTCCAACTTGCCCAGTTGTTGCCTGACTTTGACGCCCCGATGGACCTGCCGGGCTATCGTGCCCAAGCTCCTCGGGCTACCGCGCAGGAGATCCAGGCCATTGCCGAGGCGATCGGGCGGAGCCATCGGCCGGTGATCTACGCGGGCGGCGGGCTGATCGCGGCCGAGGCGGCGGACGAACTGGCTCGCCTGGTCGAGAAGACGGGCATCCCGGTGACCACGACCCTGACCGGCATGGGGTGTTTCCCGGGCGACCATCCCCTGGCCTTGGGGATGCTGGGGATGCACGGGACGGTCTACGCCAATTGTGCCGTGCACGATTGTGATCTCCTGTTGGCCCTGGGCACCCGGTTTGACGATCGGGTGACCGGCAAGGTCGCGGAGTTTGCCAAGCGGGCGACGATCGTTCACGTCGATCTCGACGCTTCGGAGATTAACAAAGTCAAGAAGGCTGACATTGCCGTCACGAGCGACGTGCGCGAGGTCTTGGCCGAGTTGAACAAGGTCGTCCAGTCGCCCGCCGATCTGCGCCCGTGGCTCGCGCAGATCGAATCGTGGAAGCAATCCAGTCCGCTCGGCTATGACCGCAAGAGTCCTCACATCCTGGCCCAGGAGGCGATCGACGCCCTCTGGCAACTCACCAAAGACCGGGACGCGATCATCGCGACTGGCGTGGGACAGCACCAGATGTGGGCGGCCCAGTTCTACAAGCACCGCAGGCCGCGGCGATGGCTTTCCAGCGCCGGACTGGGGACGATGGGGTTTGGGCTGCCGGCCGCGGTGGGGGCCAAGATCGCCAATCCTGACAAGCTGGTGGTCGACATCGACGGTGATGGAAGTCTCTTGATGAACATTCAGGAGATGGGCACCTGTTACTGCGAAAAAGTGCCGGTCAAGGTGATGTTGTTGAACAACCAGCACCTGGGGATGGTGGTTCAGTGGGAGGACCGGTTCCACGCCTCGAACCGTGCCCACACGTACCTCGGGCCGATCGACCACCCGGAGGCCAAGGGCAAGGGGGACGGCATCAGCCCGGAGACTCGCTATCCCGACTTCGTGGCCATCGCCAAAGGGTTCGGCTGGGATGCCCGGCACGTGGTCAAGAAATCGGAACTCGCCGCCGCGATCCAGGAGATGATCGACTCGCCCGAACCGTACCTGCTGGACATCGCGGTCCCCTACCAGCAACATGTCCTGCCCATGATTCCTGCGGGCATGACGGTTCGGGA
>JBDKTH010000196.1:0-9228 GCA_039680305.1 Thermoguttaceae bacterium
GGAGACTGCCGCAAGATGGTTGGCTGTGTGCATAACGGATTACTCCCGACGGTGCTTATCTACTCAGGACCATGACGGCCACGTCGGCGTTGAGATTCGGATTCTCTGTGACCAACTGGTTGGCCTCGGTGTCCAACGCCACGCACTGATGGATCTTCAAGCCGTGCTGTTGACAAAAGTCCTCGAAGTCGGCGATCGTCAGGAAGCGGACCGTCGCCGTGTTGTACCAGACGCAGCCCTGGAGCGAGTTGCCCCGAGGGGCACGCCCCTGTTCGGCGAGCTGACGGCGCAACTTCCAGTAGCCCAGGTTGGGGAAACTCACGATCGCGTGAACTCCTACCCGGAGCATGTCGCGGATGATCCGCTCGACGTCCATCACGGATTGGAGGGTCTGAGAGAGAACGACGACGTCGAACTGGCCGTCGGCAAACGCCGCCAGCCCCTCGTTGAGGTCGGCGTGGACGACGTCCAGGCCCTGTCGCACGCACTCCAGGATGGCCTCCTCGTCCAGCTCGACGCCAATGATCCGCTGATGGCCGCGTTCCCGCAAGCTCGCCAGAAGGCCGCCGGTGCCGCATCCCAAGTCGAGCACACTGGCCCCGGGCGGGATCAGTTCGACGATCGAATCGTAGTCCAGCCGGTGATGGTGGAAAATGCTGGCCGGGTTCTGTTCATCGGAATCGAAACCGATGACTTCCGCGGGCGGTGGACTGCAGGCGGCCTTGCCATCGAGATTAACCATGAAGGCGCGGATCAACTCGCCGTACATGTCGAAATCGTTCGGCAGCAGGAACGCATCGTGGCCGCAGTCGCTCTTCACATTGCAGTAGCTCACCGGATGATCGTTGGCGATCAGCCCGTCGACGATCTCTCGCGACTGGAACGACGGGAACAGCCAGTCGCTCGTGTAGCTGATGACCAGCCACCGGCACTGGGCCGGCTTCAAGACCTCGGCCAATCGCGCGGGCGTGTTGCCCAGGTCGAACAGGTCCAGGGCCATCGTGAGCGTCAGGTAGCTGTTCGGGTCGAACCGCTCGCGGAACCGGTCGCCCTGGTAGGCCAGGTAGGAGCCGACGGAGAACTTCGTCTCGAACTCCGTGCGGATCGCGTGGGGCTCCAGACGCCGGGCGTCGAACTTCTGCGTCATCGCCTCGCGCGAGAGATAGGTGATGTGTCCGAGCATGCGGGCCAGCGCCAGGCCGACGTTGGGACCGTGTCCGTTCTCGTAATACTTGCCGGCGGCGTAGTCCGGATCGCGAAGGATGGCATTGCGTCCGACGACGTCAAAGGCCAACGCCTGGCTGGTCAGCCGGGCCGAGGTGGCGATGGCGATCGCGCCGGCCAGGGAGTCGGGGAAACGCGTGGCCCAGGTGAGCACCATGTGACCGCCCAGCGAGCCGCCCACGACGGCCAAGAGACGGTCGATTCCAAGGTGGTTGACCAGTCGCTTCTGGACTTCCACCATGTCGGCCAGGGTGATCACCGGGAAGTCGGGGCCGTAGGGGCGACCGGTCGCCGGGTTGATGCTGTTGGGACCGGTCGTGCCGCGGCAGCCGCCCAGGATGTTCGGGCAGATGACGAAATAGCGATCGGTGTCGATCGGCCGGCCGGGGCCGACCACCAGGTCCCACCAGCCCGGATCATCGTCGGCATCGTGCTTCGCGATGTGCGAGTCGCCCGAGAGCGCATGGCAAATGAGGACTGCGTTGTCGTGGCAAGGGCTCAGTTGGCCATAGGTCTCGAAGGCCACGGTGACCTCGGGCAACTCCCGGCCCAATTCCAGGGGAAACGGCCCGGAAAAGGTCACACTCTGGACGTGCTTCAGTGGCCGGGCGTTGCGAACGGAGTCGCTGCTGTCAAATCGGTCTGGTTGCATGATGCCCGGTTCACTCACTTCTGCGACGCCCGAAGGGCCTGATCCAAGTCGGCAAAGAGGTCTTCTTTATCCTCCAAGCCGACGCTGACTCGCACGTAGTCGTCGGCAATGCCGGCGGCCAGGAGTTCCTCGGGGGTTTGCTGGCTGTGCGTAGTGGTGGCCGGATGGATCACCAGCGTCTTGGCGTCGCCGATGTTGGCCAGGTGCGAGGCCAGCTTGACAGACTCGATGAACTTCCGCCCGGCTTCCCGGCCGCCCTTGATCCCAAACCCGAGGATCGAGCCGGCTCCCTTGGGCAGGTACTTCTGCGCCAAGGCGTAGTGGGGGTGCGAGGGGAGCCCCGGATAGTTGACCCGGTTGACCGAGGGATGGGCTTCGAGGAACTTGGCCACGGCCAGACCGTTTGCGCAGTGAGCGGGCATGCGCAGGTGGAGCGTTTCCAGCCCTTGAAGGAAGAGGAACGCGTTCAACGGGCTCAGCGCCCCGCCCAGATCGCGGAGCCAGTGCGTGCGGCAGGTGAGGATGTAGCACAACGGGCCGACGGCCTGGTGGAACACCGTGCCGTGATAGGACGGGTCCGGCTGGGTGAACTGCGGCCACTTTTCCGGCTCCTTGCCCCAGTCGAAACGGCCGCTGTCGACGATCACGCCGCCGAGGCTCGTGCCGTGGCCGCCGATGAACTTCGTGGCGCTATAGACGCTGATGTCGATGCCATGCTCGAACGGTCGGAACAGGATCGGCGTGAGCACCGTGTTGTCGCAGACCAGCGGCAGTCCGTGGGCGTGGGCCACATCGGCGATCGCCCGGTAGTCGAGCACGTCGTTCTTCGGGTTGGCCAGCGACTCGATGTAGACGGCCCGGGTATTGGGACGGATCGCGGCGGCGATCTTCTTCGGGTCGGTCGCATCGACAAAGGTGACGTCGATTCCCAGTCGCTTGAAGGTCTGGCCCAACAGAGTGATGGTCCCGCCATAGAGCGCGGCGGCCGAGACGATATGCGAGCCGGCGTGCACCAGATTGAACAGGGCCACGGCGATGGCGTTCATCCCGCTCGCAGTGGCCACGGCGCCAACGCCCCCGTCGAGGGCCGCCATGCGCTGTTCGAAGGCGTCGGTCGTGGGGTTCATCAGCCGGGTGTAGATCCAGCCCGCTTCCTTCAGCGCGAACAGATTGACCGCATGTTCGGCGCTCTTGAACACGTAGCTGCTCGTCTGGTGGATCGGCATCGCCCGGGACCCGGTGGACGGGTCGGGCTGTTGGCCGGCGTGAAGCGATTGGGTGCCGAGCCCCCAAGTGGAGGTTGGATCCGATGCCATGGATTTCATTCCTTTCTCAGCAAATCGTTCGGTGACTGCTCGATGATGACACACAAGCCGGCTGCTAGATGCTATAGTCCGGCGTCTGATTGGCTAACGTTTGTCTCTCTTCGTCGATGAGGTTCTGGAGCGTGGTTGTCTCGTAGACCTGTCGCAAGGCCTCCCCGGCTCGTCGCCACAGCCCCAGAAATGCGCAGTGTCCCAAGAGGGAACACTGGCTGGTGTTCTGGTCAATCGCACAGGAGACTGGGGCCAGTCCGCCGTCGATCCGTCGGATGATATCGGCAACGGTCAATCGTTCGGGCGAGACGGCCAGCTGGTACCCGCCCTGAATTCCCCGTCGCGACTCCACATACCCCGCCTGTCGCAACTGCTGCACAATCAGCTCAAGGAACCGCGGCGGGATGGCCTGCGCCTCGGCAAGCTGCGCAACGCTGATTGGTCCCTGGCCTTGCCGTTTGGCCAGTTCAAAGAGCGCACGCAATGCGTACTGGCATTTCTGAGACACGCTCATGGGACACCATGCGGGGCGAGGGAATTGGCGAGGCCGTCGCTGCTGCTGCGAGCCGATCGGCGCCAAGTGAGCCTCAGGCTAGGAGAGACCCCTTCTCCCTGTCTCCTGGGAACTCCGTAACAAAGGACAGTATATGCAATTGGCTGGTAAAGTACCATAGATTGATAGGGATTCGAAGGTTTCCGCTCTGGGTAGGCTCCTGCCACGCTGTGCGAATAGTCGTCGTTGAGCCCCCCTAATGCGAAGCGTCTTGCAGTCTCACCCCTCACAGGTATAACAGTATTCTTCTCGTGCGTGTCGCCTACGCATTGGGCCATAAGATTTTGAGCATTTAGTTGGATTGTAAATCGTTGACATAAAATTCTTTACGTCATGTGCTCCGGACGTAACTTTGCAACTCTTGTGAGCTATGTCGCAAACCGTTGACCGCCCGGCGGGAAAAGAAACCCCTCTGATGCTGAAGGAGCTTCCCAGCCCCGCGCTCGAAAAGCTGCGTGGGTCGCGTCTGGGCCAACCATTGTGTCAGGTCAAATTGTCAAAGATCTGAACGTGCGACATCCTAGGCGGCGTTTCTAATCACCTGTTGGGAGTGTGGATTTCCCGCCAGGCAGAGTGAGACGTTTCTCGCCGAGAAACCGGTTCGCTCGGGCGCCCCATCTTCCTTCGGGTTCCTTGCTTCACTCATCCTACGGTGAGAGATGCGAGCTAGGCACCAGGTTCGAGCATACCCGATTGGCTGGCCCAATTTCTAGTTTTTTTGGGCGGCGAGCAGAATGCGAACCGTGCCGGGGGATGATGCCCTCGGGCAACCATCGAGCGG
The DNA here is from genome assembly GCA_039680305.1 of Thermoguttaceae bacterium. GTDB lineage: Bacteria > Planctomycetota > Planctomycetia > Pirellulales > Thermoguttaceae > JBDKTH01. Next base: position 4,527 of record JBDKTH010000196.1, read on the forward strand.
TTGAGTGGCATGCCACCCAGAAAATGCCCGAATGAGAACCACTTTCGCGTCTTTCGTGGTTCTCCTCTTCTTCTCTTCTCCGTCTCCGTCTCCGTCAACTGCGTACCGCCTGCTTCCTACGGCAACCGAGCGCCCCAGCGCGGCTGGCCGGTCGTGGCGAGAACCGAGAGCCAGGTGCCGCCCTCGGGCGAGAGGCGTTTCTGGGAGGCAACCGCGGCGGAGATCGGCACGTGGAGGAACTCGTTGTGCCAGAGGCCAATGAGCACGTCGGTCTTCCCGGCCATGGCGGCGTGGACGGCATACCGGGCCATCGCATCGCACAGCAGGCTGTCGTCGGTATTGGCCGGCACGCTGCGGATCACGTAGCTTGGGTCGATGTACTTGAGGCTCATCGGGATCTTCTCGGCGGCGAAGTAACGGGTAATTCGCTCCTTGAGGAACAAGCCGATGTCGTTGAGTTTCAGATTCCCGGAAGCGTCCCGCTCGTCCCGGCCCTTGGCGATCAAGTCCTGGCCTGCGCCTTCGGCCACGACGATCACGGCGTGGCCCCGGGCGGCCAAACGCTTCTTCAACGCATGGAGCAGCCCTCCCTCGCCTTCCAGGGGGAACGGCACCTCGGGGATCAGGGCGAAGTTGACCTCTTGGCTGGCCAGGGTCGCGGTGGCCGCAATGAAGCCGGCTTCCCGGCCCATCAGTTTCACCAGCCCGACCCCGTTCTGGGCCGACTTGGCCTCGACGTGGGCACAGTCGATCACTTCCCGGGCTTTGTCCAGGGCCGTTCCGAAACCGAACGAGCGCCAGACGAATGGCAGGTCGTTGTCGATCGTCTTGGGGATGCCGACGATGGCGATCGGCAGGCCTCGCCGCTGGACTTCGGCCGCGATCGTATGCGCGCCACGCTGCGTCCCATCCCCGCCCACGCAGAACAAGATGTTGATCCCCTCACGCTTGAGGAAATCGACGATCACGCCCGGATCTTCGGGGCCCCGGCTGCTGCCCAGAATCGTGCCTCCCGTGCGGTGGATGTCTTCAACCATGTCGGACGTCAGCCGCAGCGGCTTCTGGCCCCTGGCCGGGTTGAGTCCCTGGTAGCCGAACCGGATCCCCAGCACCTCGGGCACGCCATAATTGTGGTGCAATTCGAGGAACGCCGAGCGGATCACGTTATTGAGCCCGGGCGACAGCCCCCCACAGGTGACAAGCGCCGCCTTGGTCCTCCGCGGATCGAAGTAGAGATGCTCGCGCGGCCCGGCCTTTTCGAACGACAGACTCTGGTCGCTCGCCTCGGCAGGCCTGCGTTCGATCTGGTCCAGGACCCGCGTCTCGTCGGGCACGAAATCCCCCAGGCCATCACCGGGGACTTTGGAGAGGCCCAGCGGCGAGAGGATGGTCCGCGGTCCGAGATTGGGGACTATCAGGTCTTGAGCGGTGAGTGTCATGGTGCGATCGCCAAGGTACGATACGGGTGACAGACTTTCCAGGATCGCCGATCATAACATGTTCCCCGCCCGGAGGAAACGCGGTTTCCCGCGGATGGGTTTTGGCGAACAAGACCGCCCTCCCCGGTTGCCCTGGTCATCAAATCTCGTCAGGGAGCGCCACGCAGCGAGTTCCCTACCGCAGAAAAAAAGGGGGCGACAGCACGACTGCCGCCCCCAAGGGAGGACAACGGGATCACCGGCTGGTCAGACGGCCGAGGCTGGAGCGAGGATCGCGTCCAGGTCGCGTTTCGGCGTGGTGATTGGGGCAATGCCGAAGGTGTCAACCAACACCTGGAGGGCTTTGGGGGTGACGAACGCCGGAAGGGCCGGCCCCAGCCGGATGTTCTTGATCCCCAGATGGAGCAGGGTCAGGAGGATCGCCACCGCTTTCTGTTCGTACCAGCTCAGGACCATCGACAGCGGCAGGTCGTTCACGCCGCAGTTGAACGCTTGAGCCAAGGCCGTGGCGATCTTGATCGCCGAGTAGGCGTCGTTGCACTGACCGACATCCAACAGTCGGGGAATGCCGCCGATCGCGCCGAAGTCGAGCTTGTTGAATCGGTACTTGCCACAGGCCAGGGTGAGGATTACACAGTCGTTCGGAACCATCTGGGCGAAGTCGGTGTAGTAGCTTCGGCCCGCATGACGGCCGTCGCAGCCGCCAACGAGGAAGAAATGACGGATGTCGCCACGTTTGACGGCGTCGATCACCTTGTCGGCCACGCCGAGCACCGCATTGTGCCCGAAGCCGACCAGGACCGTTTTTTCCGGTTCGTCGGTCTCGAAGCCTGGTGCAGCCAGGGCGGCTTCGATCACGGGGCTGAAGTCGCGGTCCGCCCCGATGTGCTGCACGCCGGGCCAAGCGACCAGTCCCGAGGTGAAAATCCGGTCCTTGTAGTTGTCCTTGGGCTGCTGGATGCAGTTGGTCGTCATCAGGATCGCGCCGGGAAAGGCCTCGAACTCCTTGCGTTGATCCTGCCAGGCCCCGCCAAAATTGCCGACCAAGTGCTTGTATTTCTTCAAGGCGGGATAGGCATGGGCGGGAAGCATTTCGCCGTGGGTGTAGACATTGATGCCCTTGCCCTCGGTCTGCTCGAGCAGTTCCGCCAGGTCCTTCAGGTCGTGGCCGGAGATCAGGATCGCCTTCCCCTTGACCGCCGTAACTCGTACGGGGGTCGGCTCCGGATGGCCATAGGCACCCGTATTGGCCTCATCCAGCAGGGCCATCACCTTGAGGTTCAACTCGCCGATCTTCATCGCCCAGCCGAGCAGTTCGTCGACGGTCGGGTCTTCGCGGGTCAGGAAGTCGAGCGCGGCATGGAACGTCGCGTAGACCTCCGGATCGTCCTTGCCGAGCACCTGGGCATGGTCGGCGTAGGCGGCGGTCCCTTTCAGACCGTAGAGGATCAACTCCTGGAGGCCCGTCACGTCTTCGCCATGGGCCTGTTTGCGTGCGGCGATCCCCACCTGCTGGCCCTGGTACACCAACGTCTCCAAGTCGGAGGCCGGCTGCCAGGCCGCCGGGCCGTCAAGCCGTTCCGTGGTCTCCCCCAACTTTCGGCAGGCGTCCTCGTAAAGTTGGCGAGCGAGGTCCCGCATCGTGGCTGCCCGATTCATCCATCCCTGTAGCCGTTGCGGGTCAAAATCGACGTTGGTGACGGTGCTGAACAGGGCCTGGACGACGAACAGGTCGACCTGAGCGTCCCGCCCCCCCATCTGGCTAGCACGATGCGCGAACATCGCCACGCCTTTGGCCGCATAGACCAACAGGTCCTGCAATGCCGCTGTAGTAGGGTCCTTGCCGCATACGCCAGCCAGCGTGCATCCCGTTCCCTTGGCCGTTTCCTCGCACTGATAGCAGAACATACTCATGGTCGTCCTCCGTTGGTTGATTCCGGTGTGAACTCGTTGTCCCCGTCGTTCTACCTTGATCTTATGCCAGCGGCCGAAAGGGTTCCTTGATCCAGATCAAGGGGGTGGAGATTTCTTGGCCTTTTTAGATTCGCCCTGTCACTTTCCAGCGGCTGCACACCGGAAGTATCGACGTTCCCGGCCCGACCGTCCTTGATCTCGGTCAAGCCTGGGGGCGAACCGCGAAGGGCAGGGCAGGCGCGGAGGATTGCAGGAAGCCGGACGGGCGACCACAATAGTCTTCCGAGGCTGGACGGCGTTCGGGCCAGTCGCCGACGACGATCCCGCCAAGGCCACCGTCAGGAGAGACTCGCATGCATAGCACGCTCTTGCTCGTCGTACTCGGCGCACTTGCGGCATCCGACTGGAAGGAGGCCCGCTTCGGCGATAAGCCGCTCCTGCTGGATCCGCGATGCGAACCGCTGCCCCAATCCCCGCTAGGCCCGCTCGTCAAGCTTGGCAATGGGAACGTGCTGGCGGTCGACGACACGCAGGTGTTGGTGAGCCGAGACGAGGGAAAGACGTGGACCGCCCGGCCGCTGTTTCAGAACTCCAACAAGTTCCGGTGCCGCGAGGAGCGGGCCCTGCTTCGCACGCGCGACGGCACGCTGATCCTCGCCTTCCTGAACCTGAAAGAGTCGGTCTTCCAATGGGACCAGGCGCAGGGCGGCCCGCGGCCGGAGTGCCGGCTGCCGGTCTATATCACCCGCAGCCTGGACGACGGCAACACCTGGGAAGAGCCTCAACTGCTCCAGGACGGCTATTGTGGCGCACTACGCAACATGATCCAGTTGCGTGGCGGACGCGTGGTCCTGGCCAGCCAGATCGCCGTGACCAGTCCCGGGCGGCACGTGTCGCTTGCCTATGTGTCGGATGATGAAGGGAAGAGTTGGAAGAAGGGTGACACCATCGACCTGGGAGAATACGGCCAATTCGGGGATCACGGCGGCGGGATCGAAGCCACGCTGGCCGAGTTGAAGGACGGCCGGCTGTGGATGCTATTGCGCACCTACCGGGGATGTTTCACCGAGGCTTTTTCCGAGGACCAGGGGCTTACCTGGAAGGACATTCGACCGTCGAAGATCGCGGCCAGCGGCTCGCCGGGCCTCCTGCGGCGATTGCAGGACGGCCGTCTGGTGCTCCTGTGGAACCGCTTTATCGACCCGGTGAAACGAACCGGGCGCCGGGAGCAGCTCTCCATGGCCTTCTCCGACGATGATGGCCGCACGTGGACCGATCCAGCGGTGGTGGCCTACGATCCGATGAAGCCCGGCGACCAGGAGCCCAAGCACCGGATCGCGTATCCGTAT
>JBDKTH010001336.1:0-2333 GCA_039680305.1 Thermoguttaceae bacterium
GATCCAGGTCGAACGCTACAAGACACTGGCCGCCAAGGGGGCCGCGTCGCAGCAGGACCTGGACGAGTACCTGGCCAAGCAGGCCGAGAATATCGGGGCTCTGAAAGCCGCCGAGGCCAAGGCCGAACAGGCCCAGTTGAACCTGGAGTTCACAGAGATCAAAGCCCCTGTCACCGGCCAGATCAGCCGCACGCTCCTGACCGAAGGCAACCTGGTGATCGCCGACAACACGCTCCTGACCACGGTCGTTTCGATCGATCCGATGTTCGCCTACTTCGACGTCGAGGAGCCGACCATGCTGCGGCTCCGTCGCATGAAACGCGATGGGACGCTCCCGGCCAAGATGGATGCGGTGGAAGTCCGGATGGGGCTGGCCGACGACGTGGAGCGGAAGTTCCCGCTGAAGGGCTGGCTCGATTTCGCGAACAATACGGTCGATGCCCAAACCGGCACGATCCAGATCCGCGGACGGTTTGACAACGACTACAAACTCCCCGAGCAGCCGCCGCTGTTGGTCCCGGGGCTGTTCGTCCGCGTGCGATTGCGCATGAGTGCCCCGCATCCGGTGCTCCTGGTGAACGACCGGGCCATCGGCACGGACCAGGGCGAGAAGTTCGTCTACGTCGTTGACCCTGAGAACAAAGTCAGCTATCGCCGCGTCAAGCTCGGCAAGGTCTTCGACGGCCTCCGGGCCGTGGAAGAAGGCCTGCAGCCCGGCGACCGCGTCGTCGTCAACGGCCTCCAACGCGTCCATCCCGGCATCCAGGTGCAGCCGGAGCTGGTCGAGATGAAGACGCTGGCGGTGAAGAAATGACCAATCAATGCGGAATGCAGAATGATGAATGCAGAATGCAGAATGAGGAAGGACGAACAGTCGGGGCCTCTACTCGGTTCATTCATCATTGGGCATTCGTCATTTCATCATTCATCATTCTGCATTCATCATTCTGCATTCCGCATTCCCTCCTCTAGCCCCTGACCCTACCCGTGCTTTCCCGCTTCTTCATCGACCGACCGATCTTCGCTGCCGTGCTGTCGATCGTCATCGTCCTGGCCGGGGGCGTGGCGGTCAACTGGCTGCCGGTGGCGCAGTATCCCAATATCACGCCGCCGACGGTGCAGGTGCTGTGCAGCTACCCGGGGGCCAATGCCCAGGTGGTGGCCGACACGGTGGCGGCACCCATTGAGCAGCAGGTCAACGGCGTGGAGAACATGCTGTACATGTCCTCCCAATGTACGAACGACGGTTCGTACACGCTGACGGTCACCTTCAACCTAGGCACCGACCTGAAGCTCGCGCTGGTCCAGGTGCAGAACCGGGTGCAGTTGGCCATGCCGCAACTGCCCGACCAGGTGCAGCAGCAGGGGGTGAACATCAAGAAAAAGACCCCGAACATCCTGCTGGCGATCAATCTCTACTCGCCGGACGGGCGCTACAACGATCTCTACCTGTCGAACTACGCGATGCTGCACCTGCGCGACGAGGTGCTGCGTCTGCCCGGGGTCAGCGACGTGGGGATGCTTGGCCAGCGCGACTACAGCATCCGCGCCTGGCTCGACCCGGAAAAGCTGGCCGCCCGCAATTTGACGGCCGGCGAGGTCGTCTCCGCGGTGCGCGAGCAGAACAATCAGGTCGTGGCCGGGCAACTCGGCCAGCCGCCGATCGCCGACGGCCAGGAGTTCCAGACTACGCTCTCGGCCTTGGGCCGGTTGACCGATCCGGAGGAGTTCGGCCAGATCGTCGTCAAGACGGGCGTCCCGACGGCTGGCCGTGCCAACGTCCCGGTCGTGCGGCTCCGCGACGTCGCCCGGATCGAACTGGGGGCCCAGCAGTACGACCAGGCGTGCCTGATGGATGGGCTGCCCTCGATCGGCCTGGCCGTCTACCAAACGCCCACGGCCAACGCCCTGGACACGGCCGCTGGCATCCGTCGCAAGATGGACGAACTCAAGCAGCGATTCCCCGAGGGGCTCGACTACGCCATCAACTACGATACGACGCCGTTCATCCGGCAGTCGATCGTGGAAGTGCTGCATACGCTGCGCGACGCGGTGATCCTGGTTGCCATCGTCGTTCTGGTCTTCTTGCAGAACTGGCGCGCGGCGGTGATTCCGCTGGTGGCCGTGCCCGTGGCCATCGTCGGCACCTTCGCCGTGATGGCCGTGTTCGGCTTCAGCATCAACAATCTGTCGCTCTTCGGCCTGGTGCTGGCGATCGGGATCGTGGTCGACGACGCGATCGTGGTCGTCGAGAACGTGGAGCGGTGGTTGGCCCAGGGGCTCTCGTCGCGTGAGGCGGCGGTCAAGGCGATGGGCGAGGTGACCGGCCCGGT
>JBDKTH010000568.1:0-6614 GCA_039680305.1 Thermoguttaceae bacterium
TGGCGGTCATGGTCACCCCTCGGGAGGCTTGCGCCAACCTGACACTGTTGGAGCGTCTCGGCTATCTGAGTCCCTATGGATTCTACGACGCCATCGACTACACCCCACAGCGACGGCTGGCGGATGACCAGCCCGCCGTGTGCCGGACCGTCATGGCGCATCATAGCGGGATGACGCTTCTGGCCTTTGCCAACATCCTGCTGGGCGGACCAATGCCGCGGCGTTTCCTGCAAAACCCCCTGTGTCGCGCCCATGATCTGCTGCTGCAGGAACGTGTCTCTCAGGCATTGCGCCCGGTCGATCCGGAGGCTCTGGACGCTGGGGCCGCCTCGGCCGACACGTTACAGGTGGGACGTTCCAGCGTGCGAGTGTTCGACACACCCCACACGGCCGTGCCCGAGGTCCACCTCCTGAGCAACGGCAAGTATCACGTGTCGCTGACCAGCGCCGGCGGTGGGGCGTGTCGCTACGACAACCTCGCCGTCACCCGTTGGCACGCCGACATAACTCGCGATCATCTCGGCCAGTTCTGTTATCTTCGCGACCTGGAGACGGGCAAGTACTGGTCCAATACGTACCAGCCCACGCGGCGTTCTCCCGACAAGTACCAAGCAGTGTTCTCCCAGGGCAGGGTCGAGTACCGCTTGTTGCACGAGGAGATCGATGCGCGGACGCAGGTGAGTGTCTCACCGGAGGACAACGTTGAAGTGCGACGTGTGATCCTCACCAATCTGTCGCGGCTGGAACGAACGATCGAGGCGACCACCTATGCCGAAATCGTCTTGGCGCCGCCGGAAACCGATCGAGCGCACCGGGCGTTCAGCAACCTGTTTCTGCAAACGGAACTGGTCCCCGAGTCCACCGCGATCCTCTGCACGCGGAGACCTCGCACGCCTGAGGAGTCGTCCCTTTGGATGTTTCACCTGCTGCACGTTCACGCGGCGAACAAGAGCGAGGCGAGCTTCGAAACCAGCCGGGAGCGGTTCGTCGGCCGGACTCGCTCCCTGGAACGTCCCGCGGCCCTCGAGCAGCCCGGGCCACTGACCGGCAGCCAGGGAGCGGTGCTCGATCCGATCGTGAGCATTCGCCAGGCGATCCGGTTGCCCAGCGAAGAGTCGGCGATGGTGTACATCATCACAGGCGTGGCGGAAACGCGGGAGAAGGCTCTGGCCGCCATCGAGCGCTACTGCGATCCGCGTCTGGCCGGACGCGTCTTCGAGCTTTCTCGTGCTCAAAGCCAGTTGATGTTGCAGCGGTTGCGGATGACAGAGGCCGAGGCCCAACTCTACGCCCACCTGGCAGCGGCGCTCTTGTATACCGACGCGCGTTACCGAGTCAGCGCGACGGTCATTGGGCAGCATCTCCGCAGCCAGGACGCGCTATGGGCGTTGGGAATCAGCGGCGACCGGCCGATGGTGCTCGTGCGTTGCACCGATCAAGAGCACAGCGGTTTGGTCGAACAGATGCTCAGCGCGCATGCGTACTGGCAGGACAAGGGGCTGGAGGTGGACCTTGTCTTCTGGGTCGAATGCGAAACCGGCTATCGTCAGGAACTGTACGACCACCTGATGGGCCTGATCGCCTCGAATCCCAGTGCCTCGCTCCTGGAAAGGCCGGGAGGCATCTTTGTACGCCGAAGTGATCAGCATCGCCCGGAGGATCTGCTGACCCTTCAAGCGGCCGCGCGGATCTACCTGAACGATGCCGGAGGCGCGCTGGAGGAGCAAGTGAATCTGAACCAGTCACCCGTGGTGACTTCTCCCGTGCTTGAATCGGCGCGTCCCGCCAAGTCGTCCGCGGACCGGCGTACGCCGCGGCGATCGGCGCCCGACCTGTTGTTCTTCAATGGGCAGGGTGGGTTCACGCGAGACGGCCGAGAGTATATCGCGGTGATCAACCCGGAGCGGCCGACGCCTGCCCCCTGGTGCAACGTGCTGGCCAATGCCGAGTTCGGCGCGGTCGTCAGCGAGTCGGGGACCGGCTACACGTGGAGCGACAACTCCCAGCAGTTCCGGCTCACGCCGTGGAGCAACGACCCCACGTGCGATCCGCAGGGCGAGGCCCTTTACATCTGCGATGAGGAATCCGGGGAATTCTTCTCGCCCACTCCCCTTCCCTCTCCTTCGCGTCAGGGCTACACCTGTCGTCATGGATTCGGCTATAGCGTCTGGGAGACCGAGGGCGCGGATCTGGAATCGCAGTTGTGGACTTTCGTCGCGATCGACCGTCCGGCGAAGTTCTTCCTGCTGAACCTCAAGAACCGTACGGGACGCCGACGCAAACTGAGCGTGACTTGCTTCGTCGAATGGGTCCTTGGCGAGCATCGGGGGAAGACGAGCCCCTACGTGATCACCGAGGTCGACCCGCAGAGCGGCGCTCTGTTGGCCCGCAACGCCTTCCATTCCGACTTTGGCGGCCGAGTGGCCTTCGTGAATGCGAGCGAGGGGAGTCGGAAGGTGACCTGCGATCGGACCGAGTTTCTCGGCCGGAATGGTTCCCCCGCGATGCCCGCCGCCTTGCAGCATGCGAGCCTCTCGGGCAGGGCTGGGGCTGCGATCGATCCGGCAGCCGTGATCCGTCGCGAAATCGAATTGGGGCCAGGCGAACAACGCGACATAGTTTTCGTACTCGGGGCCGGCGCCGATGCGAGGCAGGCACGCGACCTGGCCCGGCGACTTGCCAATGTGGCGACGGCGAGGAAGGAGTTGAGTCGCGTCTGGGAACAATGGAACCAGTTGCTCGACGCGGTCCACGTCGAGACGCCCGAACCGAGCCTGAATGTCTTGGCCAATGGCTGGCTCTTCTACCAGACCCTGGTCTGCCGTTTCTGGGGCCGCAGTGCGTTCTATCAGTCGGGCGGGGCTTACGGCTTCCGCGACCAGTTGCAGGACTCCATGGCCCTCTTGTGGGCCGCGGCTCCCTTGACCCGTCAACACCTGTTGCGCTGTGCGGCCCGGCAATTCGTGGAGGGCGATGTGCAGCACTGGTGGCATCCGAACACAGGACGCGGCGTGCGCACCCGCATCTCCGATGATTACCTCTGGCTGCCGCTGGTGGCCTGCAAGTACGTCGCCGCGACCGGCGACTGGGGCGTCCTCGACGAACAGGTGCCGTTCCTGGTCGAGCGGCGTCTGGAACCGCACGAAGACAACGTCTTTTCCCGCCCGAGCGTGAGCAAGGACACCGCCTCGTTGTACGAGCACTGTCGGCGTGCGATCCAGAACGGCCTGAAGTTCGGCGCACACCATCTGCCGCTGATGGGCGCCGGCGACTGGAACGACGGCATGAACCGCGTAGGCATCGACGGCAAGGGGGAAAGCGTTTGGCTGGCGATGTTTCTCATCAAGGTGCTCCGTGACTTCGTTGAGGTCGCCGGGCGTCGCGATGATGCCCAGTTCGCCGGGCTCTGCCGCGACCAGGCCGACAGACTGGAGGCTGCGCTGAAACAGCACGCGTGGGACGGCCAGTGGTTTCGCCGGGCGTATTTCGACAACGGCGAGCCGCTCGGGTCGGCCGAGAACGACGAGTGTCAGATCGACAGCCTGCCACAGAGTTGGGCCGTGATCGCCCAGGCCGCGCAGCCGCCCCAGTTGCGAGCGGCGATGCAAGCGGTCGACACGCGGTTGGTACGCCGCGACCTGCGTCTCGTTCAACTTTTCGATCCACCCTTCGATCAGGGCCACCTTCAACCAGGATACATCAAAGGCTACTTGCCCGGCGTGCGCGAGAATGGAGGCCAGTACACGCATGCCGCCGTCTGGACCGCCATGGCCTTCGCACAGATGGGCGACGCCGAGCGGGCGTGGGAGTGCTTCCGGATGATCAACCCGGTCAACCACGCGACTTCGCCGGAGGCGAGGGAACTGTATAAGGTGGAGCCCTACGTCATGCCAGCCGACGTCTACGCTGCTCCAACCCATCAGGGACGCGGCGGCTGGACGTGGTATACCGGCAGCAGTGGGTGGATGTATCAACTCATCATCGAGACCCTGTTGGGAATTACCCTGATCGATGGACACCGGCTCCGCTTTCGCCCCTGCCCGCCCGATGGCTGGAGCCGCTATCAGGTCTCCATACGCCACCGGCGGAGTCATTACCGGATCGAGTTTGTGATCGAGGGAAAGCCTGCCCATCACGTCTCGCGAGTCACCGTTGACGGACAAGAGCAGCCGGATCGGGAAGTCGACATGGTCGACGATGGCCGGGAGCACCAGGTCACGGTAACCCTGGGCGCACTCTAGCCCGGAATGGGAGAATGACGAATGTCGAAATCAGAATGACGAAGGAATGTCGAAGCTCGAAGACCATTCGTCATTCGTCCTTCGGTCATTCCTTCGTCATTCTGGCTTCGACATTCGTCCTTTCGTCCGCTGTGTATCGGCCGCCAGCTGGGACGGCCTTGCGGCGTGTCTCTGCGGCGGTCCGAAGACCCGGTCCAGCGCCTCGCGGACTTCCGGCAGATCGGCAAACGACTTGCTGGCGCGAGCGTCGCCGTCGAGCCATTCAAGAAGGGCCATCGTCGAAATCGCCGTGTTCCAGTAGTCGTGTCGTGGGGTGACGGCGTAGGGCTCCGGTTCGCCGGTTTTCCACTTGGCCGAATCGACCAGACCGAGGGGCCCGTGCAGGCGGTTTCGCAAGAGAAACCGTAACGATGTTTCCGCTCCCTCGGCCCTGGCCAGCAAGGCAAAGGCAACGCTCCAGGGCATGAACAGGTCGCTCTGTCCGAAGTCCTGATAGAGGCTGAACTGCTGATAGTTTTCCAGGGTCCCGTCGTCGCCCGCGTCGGGTTGGGCCAGGTAGCGACGCCCCAACTCGGCCAACCGGTCCATGACGCCCTGCTCATAGCAGACAAAGTTCTGCCAGGGATTCGCTGCCAGGCGATCGTCCGGATACTTGTCGATGCCCCGCTGCTGCACGTCGACGAACAGGTTCAAGAGGGCCTGGGTGAACGGTGCGCGGAACTCGCTGAGCGAATGCACGACCGGTGCCGGGTTCAGACTGGCCAACTGCTCACGGACACGATGGACGTCCGTATTCCAGCAGGTTTCGATGGGCATGTGGTGCTGTTTCGAGAGGTGCGCCGCCAGCGAGATGACTTTGGCTTCATTCGTATAGCCGTTGTAGGTTAACGAGATCAAGCCTTCCGGGTTGTGGGGCGTTGCATAGCGATAGGCCATGCACCAGCCACCGGAGCAGGCAAACGGCGCGAAGTTGAAACGCTCCTGCGTCTGGTGGATCGCCTCCCGAAGTCCGGTTGGAGTCGTAGACTGCGACTTGTAACGATGCAGCGCCAGTGCCAGGAAGGCGGCATCGATGGTCGACTCTTCCCGGATCGATGGCTTGAGTGTCACCCAGTCCATGCTTCGGGGCGGAAGATGTACGGCTCGGTCGAGGAGCCGGTCGAGGGTTTCGACCAACAGGGCCGCATAGTGATCGGCCTCTTTCTGCTCGACCCAGTGATGGCGCACCGCGGCTGGCAACATCCAGAGCACGGCCGCCGTGACATTGAGCCCGGCGTCGAGGGTCTGGTAAGAGTGGTTGGGGATCAGCCCGTGGGCGCGGCTGCGGGCCCCCCAGAGAGCGTCCCACTGACGCTGTGCCAGCCGCTGGACAATCAGGGGCATGGGAGCCGTATCGATGTCCACCGGGCCCTCACGTTCAACGAGGACGACGTCGTCGAGGTAAATCCGACCACCGTCCAACGCGGCCTCGGGTTGGAGCGTGAAGTCGATCGTCCGCACTCGGCTCAAGTCGGGCTGGCCTTCCAGTGTCCAACCGGCGGCAGAAAGCGCGAGCGGCACGTCGATCGACGACCACTCCGCCTCGGCGGGCATCTGGAATTGGTAACTCGCACGATGGGCCACCGTGTCGCGGTAGTCTCTGATCTGCAACATGCCACGCATGGCCACGGCGGTTCCATTCCGGACACGGAACTTCAACCGTTCGTACCGTGTCAGATCTCGCGTTTGAGAAGAGGCCTCCCGGCCGTCTGTACCCGACGCGCGACATGAGAAGTGACGAGACTGTCCGGGTGCGACCTGGCCGAACTCGACGCACAAAGTCCCGCACCCTAGCTGGCCGCCGTCCGACTGAACCGACACGTCGCGCATGCTGCCGACGCCCCACACTCCACCCCATCTGTTGCAGAGATTGCCCTGCTGCCCGCCAAATAGCGGAGTGACAGCCAGATCAGTCGATTCCCCTGAAGCAGGGCGGACGCCGCCCGTCAGGAGCGTTGTGATGAAAACAACCATGGTTAGGATGCGCGATGCGTGACGCGGATCGGAGGCACCAGTCATGGGGCTGACCTGCTTGAGGGCCGGTGGGGTGAGTCACCGTTCGGCAGGCGTCAACAGGATGCAGGCGCAAAGGTGAGAGGGGGGAAACGGCCCTGCTCGTAGCATCAAGCGTTTGTTGGCAGCCCCATTTCGTGCGTCGGCGGGGCACATGTCCCACTTGACCACACGAAGGGTTTGCGAACTGCCTACTCTAGCCGGTCAGTCTGGACTGGACCAAGGCCAGTTTCCCCCATGCCGCCGATCTGGACGTAGTATCGGCCCATGAGACAGAACTGCTTGCAGAATCGCTGCTTACGTCGCTTTATTCGCTCTGGG
>JBDKTH010000594.1:0-1955 GCA_039680305.1 Thermoguttaceae bacterium
CTCGATGTCTTCTAGTCGGATGGTCGGATGTGCAGCGGGCGCCGCCACGAAGACGTTAGCGGGGGCGCCGTGCGGATGTGGATTTGAGTACGATCTCTACAGACGTTGCACAAGTGCTACGGCTAAACGGTCTTCGTCCTTTCCTCTTCCGGTCCTTGCCGGCCAAGGCGATAGAGGATTTCGGCGGCCTGCTCCAACTCGTCGATCGGGAGCCATTCGTCGACGGTGTGGGCTTGGGCGATGGAGCCGGGGCCGAAGACGACCGTCGGCACGCCGACCGAGGCCAGGAAAGCGGCGTCGGTCGCGTAGGCCACGCCGATCTTATTGCCCTGCCCGGTCACCTCGCGGACCAGGCCCTGAAGGTGTTCGGCGATCGGACCGTTGCCGTCGTTGGAGAGCGCCGGCGCTTCAAGGTACGTCGGATCGTGCTCCACCGGGAAGGTGATCTCCGGGGCTTCGGCCAGATAATCGACGAGGTGCTGATAGGCCTGCCGGGGAGTCTCGTCCGGCCGGAGGCGGCGGTCGATCTCGATGGAGCACAGGTCGGGGACCACATTCACGCTCGCGCCGCCGCGGATCGTGCCGACGCTCATCGTCGCCGGGCCGCAATAGGGATGCGATCCCAGCTTGCCGACGACGTCCCACTGATAGCGTTCGAGGACCTGGAGCACTCGGGCCATTTTGTAGATCGCGTTGTCGCCGGCTTCCGGTCGGGAGCTATGGGCGGCGAGCCCACGCGTGTGGCAGAACCAGCGGGCAACGCCCCGATGGGCAACCACAACATCCAAGCCCGTGGGCTCGGCCACGATCGCGGCGTCCGGCTTGCGCGGAATGAGCGAATGTGCCCCTCCGGCCCAGGACTGTCGCAAGGCATCGACCCCGCTGAAGCCGAATTCCTCGTTGACGGTGCAGGCCATCACCAGGGTAGGCATGCCGCGCGGGCGTTCCTCGGCCAGCCGGGCAAAGGCCGCCAGCATCGCGGTCATGCCGCCTTTATCGTCGCAGGCCCCGCGCCCGTAGACCCGGCCCTCCCGCACGACCGGTTTCCAGGGCTCGATGGTCATCCCGTCGACGGGGACCGTGTCCTGGTGGGCGGCGTAGAGCAGGAGTTTTCCCCCTTGGGCCGGCGGAATCTCGCCGTCGAGCCAGGCCACGATGTTTTCCCGGCCCGGCTCGGCAAGCTGGCGCCGGTAAGGGACGCGTAGCCGCTGGAAGAGCGTCTCCAGGTGATCCGTCAGGCGCGCTTCGCCATACTCCGGGCCGGAGACCATCTTACCCATCGGATTGACGCTGGGGATGGCAACCAATTGGCAAAGCGTCTCAACAAGATCGAGGTTCACGATCATCCTTTCTTGGGTTGGCAGCTGAGGGCAGACCGGCTAAAACCAAGGAACCAACAAACCGACGCCGCCTGCAGTTGGTTCGTATTGTAGGCGTTTGACGCGGTTGAGAATACGGCCTAGACAAGGCTTTCGGCGGGAGGAGCGACGGCAAGGAGATTTGGAAAGCCGCGGCAGTGGAAAGAATGCCTTGAAGGTGGGGTTGAGATCAGCCGGGTTTTGGTCGATACTTAATTGTGTGAGGGGTAACCCTCACCCTGTCGCCCTTCGTAGGTCCCTGCCCCGCCTACGAAGGGCATTTTTTTGCGCCGCAGTCGAACCTCGCTTTCTTCCCACCCCGGCCGCTTCCCGTGTCGCGCAGCCGGACCTTGTCGCGGCGCATTTCCGGTAGAGCGAGAAGCCCACGTGTCGATGTCTTCTCCGGCATGAGGCGTGTTTCCTTCCGTATGGTCTCGCGGAATCACGCACGGTCATTTGGAAAGCGTGGATCCGCCGAACCCTTTTGCGGGACAATCCCTGCCCAACGGCGGAATCTCCCCTGGCTGGTTGCAGATCGACGTTCGCTTGACCGTATGGGGGGCGGTCAATAGAATGTCGCAGGCATTATCCCCTACT
>JBDKTH010001155.1:0-4339 GCA_039680305.1 Thermoguttaceae bacterium
CACTTCTTGCGAGACATCCCACGTTTCCCGACGGCAGTTACTTCATTGGTCGGTCAATTGTACAAGTTATTTCTTCGCGGGCCCTAACCACCAGACAGCCGGCTCTCCGCACTAGCCAGCCCTCCCAGCCTAACAAAATCGGGCCGTTGTTGCACGGGCAGTAGGCGATGAAGACCGGCCCGGGAGGAAGAGATACCCTCAAGGTCCGCGGACGCGCAAAAAAAAGTTGAAATTGGGCCAGCCGATCGTCTAAGCTTGACCGTGGCAGCCCTACGCTCGCCCTTTGATATTTGGCAATTCGGCTCTTCTTTTGGCACTCGCGCCACTCGTCGCGCGACGAGTCGTGCTGCGCCGGTCCCCGCGCCCCGTGAGACGCTCTGGAGGCACCTCCGAAAGCAACGCACCCCCAGGGGGCTCCACGGAATAGGCCGATCCTAGCCTGGCGGAAGGGGAAAAGCGTGAATTGTGCAACACCTCCCCACTTTGGAGTTATAAGACTTGCGACTTGGCGAGTAGTCATATCTCGATATGAAATCGCGACTTGCTGCGACACGCATCGCCGCAAAATCTGCAACGCACCACTTGAGGCTTTCCACAATTCTCCCCCTCAACCAGGTGGAAAATTCTGCGAGAAAAGGCTTGCTTTTCCAACGCCACCAACGTGTCACGGCGCCCGCCGCCGCCCCACGGCCACCGACCCGGAAAACCCGAGAGCTATTGGCGATAGCCAACCCGAGGAGGTCCCAAGACAATCTCCTCGCCCCTCGCCCCTCGCCCCTCGCCCTTACTCCTTCCCCTCTCCTACCACTTCTCCGCCTCTTTGATCTGCTCCGCCGTGGCGCCGAGCTTCTTGGCCTTTTCCAGATCGGCCGCGGCCTTCTTGGTGTCGCCTTTCTTTTTGTAGGTGTAGGCCCGGAGCAGGTAGGCGCCGACCTCGTCGGGGTTCAGACGCAGGGCCGAATCGAAGTCGGTCAGGGCCTTGTCGAGGTCTCCCTTTTTGCGATACACCTGGCCGCGGTCCATGTAGGCCTCGACAAAGCCGGGCTGGGCTTTGATCACGCGATCGAAATCCTCCAGGGATTTGGCGAACTCTTCCTTCTCGGCGTTGACGCAGCCGCGGTTGTAGTAGGCGTTCATCAATTGCGGCTTGCGCTCGATCGCCTGATTGAAGTCGGTCAGCGCCTTGTCGAGATCGCCGAGTTGCCAGTAGCACGTGCCGCGGTCGTTGTAGGCCTCGGCCAACTGCGGACTGTACTCGATCGCCTTGGTGTGTTCGGCCAGGGCCTGTTTCCAGTTCTCCTTGGCCGCCTGGATCGTCCCGCGGCCGTAGTAGCTCAGGGAATCCTTGGGGTCGATGCCCAGCGCCTGGCTGTAGTCGGCCATCGCCTTGTCCAAGTCGCCCTTGTCCATATAGGCGATCGCCCGGTTGCGATAGAACTCCGCCTCGGTCGGTTTGAGTTCGATCGCCCGGTTGTAGTCCTTTAGCGCTTTGTCGATATCGTTCTTACCCCAGTGGGCACTTGCGCGGGCGTTGTAGGCAAAGGCGTGCTTGGGCGCAAGCTTGATCGACTGGTCAAAGGCCTTGATCGCCTCGTCGTAGTCGCCCTTCTGCAACTGGGCGACGCCCTCTTTGAACGCCCCCTCGGCCTTCTCCTTGTCCTCCTTCTCACCAGCCAGGGCCAGGCCGCCAGATGCGAGACTCAGGATGAGGACACTAAACGCGACGCGGATCATCGGCAAACCGGTGGCTCGGCACAAGGTTGTCATCACGTGACTCCTCCAGGTATAGCGGACGCGACTGAAGCCAGGGAAATCCCTAAACGTGGTGTAATCATTCCATCCTAGCATCTCCCAGGCAACCCTGGGACCCCCGCTACTCGATCCAACCACCGCCCAGCACGCGGTCGCCTTGGTAGCAAACCGCCGCCTGACCGGGGGCAACGCCGTGGCACGGCTCGGTGAATTGGACGTGGAAGCGATGGTCGGGGAGGGGGGTGACCAGGGCGTCCACCGGCCGGCTGCGGTAGCGGATCTTCACCTGGCCGGCGAGCGGTTCTTCCGGTTCCTCGATCAGCCAATTGGCCTCTGCGGCGATCAACTCGCGCCGGGCCAGTTCCTCGTACGTGCCCAATACCACCCGTCGCGTCGCCGGCTCCAGGCGGACCACGTACCGTGGCTCGCCAAACGCGATCCGCAGCCCCTTGCGTTGGCCGATCGTGAACCGCTCCAGCCCGTCGTGCCGACCTACGACCGTGCCGTCCGTGGTGACGATCTCGCCCGAGGTGTCCACGTCGCCTCGCCGTTGGCGGACCAGCCGGGCGTGGTCCTGGTCGGGCACAAAGCAGATCTCCTGGCTATCGCGCTTGTCGGCCACGCGCAGACCCAACTCGGTGGCGATCCGGCGGATTTCGTCCTTCTGGTGCTCGCCCACGGGAAACATCATCCGCGGCAGCAGACGCCGGTCGATCCCGAACAGGACGTACGACTGGTCCTTCCATGGGTCGATCCCCCGGCACAACGCCGGCCCCTCCGACCCTGTCGCCGGCACGAGCCGGGCGTAGTGCCCGGTGGCCACCGCCGCCGCGCCGACGCTGTTGGCATACTCGAACAACCGCCCGAACTTCAGCCACGTATTGCACATCACGCAGGGGTTCGGCGTTCGGCCGGCCGTGTACTCGTCGACAAAATAGTCGACGATTTGGCCGAACTCTTGTTCGAAGTTCAACGCGTAAAAGGGGATCTCAAGCATCTCGGCCACGCGGCGCGCATCAGCAGCGTCGGCCGCACTGCAGCAGCCTTGCTTGTGGCCTTTACCTTCCGCCGGGACTGCACAGGCCTCGTCGGCCGTGATCCCGTGCCGCATAAAGACCCCAATGACTTCATGTCCTTGCTGGCGGAGCAGCCACGCCGAAACGCTGCTATCCACCCCGCCAGACATGGCCAAGACAACGCGTGACATAGTTCTCATGGAGGACGGAGGGAAGATGGGGGGGCAGTCTGAAGTGTAGGGTCGCCAGCCAGGGGAGGGAAGGGGCGGGGGGATTTGGGATTTGGGATTTGGGATTTGGGATTTGGGCGCCCGCATCGTTGTTCTTCGGGGAAGCTGGCTTTTCAAATCCCCAATCCCCAATCCCCAATCATAAATCCCCAATCCCTGGCCCATTTGTGCTCCATGCAAAAAGGGGGTATGATGATGCCACACCGCAACTCGCATTGGGCAGGCTTCGAGACCCGAGTCCGCGAACTGAGAGCCAGATCGGCCATGTCGACGACGACCCCGCTTTTGTCCCCGGAACTATTGGCCAAGCTGGAGGCCATGGAACTGGTCAGCCGGAAGGTGTTTCGGGGGCGGATGAAGGGGGAACGGCGCAGCCGGCGCAAGGGGCAGAGCGTGGAGTTCGCCGACTTCCGCAATTACGTCGCCGGCGACGACCGGCGGTTCATCGACTGGAACACCTACGCCCGGCTTGATCGGCTCTTCTTGAAGATGTTCCTCGAAGAAGAGGACCTGCACTTCTATGCCCTGATCGACGCCAGCAGCTCGATGGATTTCGGCCAGCCGACGAAGTTCGGATATGCCCGGCAACTGGCTGCCGCGTTGGGATTCGTGGGGCTGGTGCGGGGGGATCGGGTGAGGATCGAGACGGTCGGCCAAGCCCCGGGCACGCCATCGCCCGTGTTCCGCGGCCGGCGAAGCCTTTGGCGCATGCTCGACCACTTGGAAAAGATCGAGCCGGGCGAAAAAACCTCCCTGACCCAGGGCGTGAAGAACTTCTGCCTGCGCAACTCGGGCAAGGGGATCGTGGTGCTCGTGAGCGACCTGTTGGACAAGGAGGGCTACGAGGGAGCTCTCCGGTATCTGCTGGCGCAGGACATGGACATCTACGTGGTTCAGGTCCTTTCGGCCGAGGAGTTCGACCCGGACTTGACCGGCGATCTGCAACTGGTCGACTGCGAGGACGGCGACATGACGGAGATCACCGTCACGGGACCGCTTGTGAAACGTTACCAAGAGACGCTGGCCGCGTTCATCAATTCGGCCCGGGAATTCTGCACTCGGCGGGGCATCCTCCATCTGTTGGCCCGCAACGACGTGCCGGTGGACCAGTTGATAACCGGCTATCTTCGCCAACGGGGGCTGGTGCGCTGATGTGGCCGCAATGGATGAACATGCTCAACTGGTGGCAGTGGATGATCCTGGCGGCCGTCCCTCCGGCGATTGTCGCCCTGTACTTCTTGAAGCTCAAGCGGCGCCCGGTCGAGGTCCCCAGCACCTATCTCTGGAAGCGGTCGATTGAGGATCTGCGGGTTAACTCGATCTGGCAGCGGCTCCGTCGCA
>JBDKTH010000209.1:0-3698 GCA_039680305.1 Thermoguttaceae bacterium
CGTTCCGGGCTTCGCTTCCCATGGTCGTCACCGACGTCAACGGCGACGGGCTCAATGACATCATCGCCGGCAACGGCCACGGCTACGGCATGGACTGGCTGGAGCAGCGGGTCGACGGCCAAGGCAAACGCACATTCCTTCGCCACGCGATCGAGGAACACTATGGCAACTTCCACACGATGATGCTGGCCGACGTCAACGGCGACGGCAAGCCCGACCTGCTGACCGGCAAGCGGCTCCTGGGCCACGACGGTCGCGACGAAGGCGAGTGGGACCCGCTGTTTATCTTCTGGTACGACATCCAAGGTGGCAAGTTCGAGCGGCATGTGATCTCGTTCAACAACCTCCAGTACTATCCCGGCGAGGAGAACGTCAACGACCCGCCACAGTACGCCGCCAGCACGGGCATGAAGCTTACGGCCGACGACCTCAACGGCGACGGCAAGCTCGACATCGTCGTGGCCGGGCGCGGCGGGCTCTACGCCTTCCTCAATCGCGGTTTGACCCCGATCCCGAAGTCCACGAATCCCAAAGTGCCCCTGGTGGGCGAACAGCGTCCGGACCTGAAGTAAACTTTCCTTGACTCTGTGGGAGTGAAGAGCCATGACAACACGTATCAATCGGCGTCGTTTTATCTCGGGCGTCGCGGCAGGCGGGGCCGGACTGCTGCTGCTTCGCAACAGTGCTTCGGTCTGGAGCTATCAGGCCAACGAAAAACTGAACATCGCCCTGGTCGGCGTGGGCGTGCGAGGGAAACATTTCCTCGGCGCCATTCCCCGCATGGGCGAAAACCTCGTAGCCGTCTGCGACGTCAACCAGCAGCAACTGGCCAAACCGGCCAAGGATCTCCCCGCGGCGCGGCAATTCCGCGATTTCCGCAAGATGTTCGACGCGATGGCCAAGGAGATCGACGCCGTGGTCGTGGCCACGCCCGTGCATACGCACGCCGTGGTCGCCACGACGGCCATGAAGCTGGGCAAGCATGTCTACGTCGAAAAGCCGATTGCCCATGACGTGCGTGAAGCCCGCGTGATGCGCGATCTGGCCCGGCGTCAGAAACTGGCCACACAGATGGGCAATCAGGGGATGGCCACCGATTCCTTCCGGCGCACATTGGAACTGATCCAAGCGGGCGCGATCGGCGAGGTCCGGGAGGCCCACGTGATGTTCGAGTCGGGCGGCACGGGCCCGATGCCGCGTCCCCAGGAGCAGTCGGTGCCCGAGACCCTCGACTGGGACCTTTGGATCGGCCCCGCGGCGCTGCGTCCCTATCACCCCGGCTATCTCCCCCCCGACTTCACCGGAGCCGGAGGAGAGTACGATCCGGCTCTTATTGGCTGGAATCGCTGGCGCGACTTCGGCGCTGGCGCCCTGGGCGGTGCAGGCTCGCATTCGATCAACCTGGCCTTCAAGGCGCTCAACCTGGAAGCCCTCTGGAACGACGCCGGCAGCAAACGCACGATCCGCGTCGAAACGGAAATCTCGGAGCGGTGCCCGGAAAACTTCCCGGCCTGCCAGATCGTCCACTACGATCTCCCGGCCCGCGGCTCGATGTCTCCGGCTCGGATCCACTGGTACAACGCCTGGGAAGCGGAAGCCAAACGGCGTGGCATCTTCGATCAGTTGGAGAAGATCGCCGGCCAACCGCTTAAGTGGGAACAGGGAAGCTGGTCGCCGCGGTCCTTCTTGTTGGTCGTAGGCACAAAGGGTCGGGCGTTTGCCAATTTCCACAATTCCGTCTGCAAGCTGCTGCCGGAAAAAGCCTTCCCCAACGCCGGCGGCCCGCCACAAACCCTTCCCCCCTCGGGCAGCCACGAACGAGAGTGGGCCAATGCCTGCAAGGGCGGCCCCAAGCCGATGTCGAACTTCGAGCACTCCGGCCCGGCGATTGAAATGCTGCTGCTGGGCAATATCGCCTCCCAAGTCAACCGCCCGCTGGAGTTCGACCCCATGGCCATGAAGATCACCAACGACGCCGAGGCCGACCACCTGTTGCAGCCGGAGTATCGTCAGGGTTGGTCGTTGTGAGACGCGGGAGGCAAACGTAGCCGGACGCTGGGTGCCACTGCTTGCCTGGAGGGCAAGCAGTGTCTCCCACAGTCCCGCCGAAACGAAGGCGCAGCACTGCTTGCCCTCCAGGCAAGCAGTGGCACACGCCGGTTATCCCTCAGATTACACTGTTGCACTCCACAAGGAGCCCCGCCAACATGAACCGACACTTCTGCGTCACGTTGCTCTTGTCTGCCCTGGTGGTTCTGACGCTTGCCGCGACGGGGTTCGCAGCCGACCCGGCGTCGTCTGGTCCGGCCGTCACGGCCAAGGCCAAGATCCTGGTGCTGACCGGCAACGAGTATCCCGGGCACAAGTGGCGAGAAACGGCTCCGCTGATCGCCCAATTCTTGGCCACCGATCCACGGCTGACCGCCACCGTCAACAGCGACCCGCAGTTCCTCGCGTCGCCGGAACTCGAGGCCTACGATGCGATCGTGCTCAACTATCTCAACTGGAAGTCACCCGATCCGGGCGAAAAGGCCCGGGCGAACTTGAAGAAGTTCGTCGAGGGAGGCAAGGGGCTGGTGATTGTGCACAATGCCTGCGCCGCCTTTGGCGATTGGCCCGAGTTCAAGGAGATCGCCGGCCGCGCATGGAACCCCAAGCGAGTTCACGGGCATGACCCCCACGGCCCATTCCGGGTCGAGATCACCGCTGTCGATCACCCGATCACCAAGGGCATGAAGTCGTTTGAAACGACGGACGAGCTCTACACCTGCCTCTTCCCCGACGGCCGCCCCGTCGAGATCCTCGCCACGGCCATGTCGAAGGTCGAACACAAAGACCATCCCATGGCCCTGGTGAACCACTATGGCAAGGGTCGCGTCTTCCTCTGCGTTCTGGGCCACGACGTCCAGGCCCTGCGCACAGAAGGCACGCAAGAGCTCTATCGTCGCGGCACCGCCTGGGCCGCCGGTCTCCCGCCGGTTGGCCCTTAGTGCGAAACGCGACCTCTTCTCGGGTTCGCGTCACCTCCCCCGCCAGACGACCGCGTACGACCTCATCATTCCTGCTTCCGTGGGCACGCGCCGCAGGAGCGCGCGATTCCGCCCGTCCAACTGCTTCCTGTGGCCACGATGCCACCCTATAATAGGACCAGTGACTGCAAACGGGCTTCTGCTCTTTGTGGGATCTCTTCCTGGACTTGCGCCGGAAAAGTGCAACCCTGGGTTACCATTGGCACTGGAGCGTTGAAGGGGACCTCTTCGAGAACCGTTGCTGGCAGATCACCGTTCGTCTTCTCCTTGGGGCTGTGGTGGGACATGGTATATGGGAAGAGCACGGGCACAACCGTGGACAGGCTACCTTCTAGCCGTCTTGGTCACGGTGCTGGCGCTGCTGATGCATTGGACGCTGGACTCGGTCTCGGGTACCACCCACTACGATGTCTTTTACGCCAGCGGGGCCTTAGCGGCCATCTTGTGGGGGCAAAGGCCGGGACTGCTGGCCGTGATCTTGGGAAGCCTGGTGACCATCGGGCTGTTTGCCCTGGAAAGCGGGCCGGCCGACTTCTTGGGGAGCGATCAGGTCCTGCATCTACTGACCTTTCTCGGCTTGGGGGGCTCAGTCAGCCTCCTCGCCGGACGGCTCCGCACCCAACGCCAGCACGTTGACGAACAGCGTGAACTGCTGGCAGTGACGCTAGC
>JBDKTH010000680.1:0-2207 GCA_039680305.1 Thermoguttaceae bacterium
TTGCCTTCTGTGGGCTGCCAGGCATCAGCCTAGCAGAACGGCTGGCCCAATTTCAACACGATTTGGCGCGGCGGAATGAGGAAGGACAAAAGACGAAGAGGCTATCTGGAAAGCTGTCAGCCGCGTAGCGGCCAAGGCGAGTAGCCGGGACGCATCGCCAGCCAATCGCCTTGCCGCTACGTGGTCGGTGGGCCCCACAACCTTGCCGATTCTGTGCGTCAATCACCGATAGAGGGGTTGCGCGAGTATCCACCCCCCTAATAATCTCTCCTTCGTCCTTCGTCCTTCGTCCTTCGTCCTTCGTCCTTCGTCCTTCGTCCTTCGTCCTTCGTCCTTCGTCCTTCGTCCTTCGTCCTTCGTCCTTCGTCCTTCGTCCTTCCCCACATGGGTGACCTAAACCCTATTCCGTGCGTCTAAAATTCTGTATTGTCGTCGCTTCGCCGGTTGCTCGTTGACCTTGAAGGGGGTGTCTGGTAGGTTAGAACCCCGTTTGCGAAGGCAGAGTGGTGAAGAGTAGGGACATTGGTAAAGAAAGAAGTAGAGGAATGCCCCACGAAGTGACTTTGATTACTGGCGACGGCACCGGGCCGGAATTGGCTGTCGCCGCCCGCCGTTGTGTGGACGCGACCGGAGTGGCGATCAACTGGGACGTGCAGGAAGCCGGCATCGACGTGATGGCCCGCACGGGGAATCCGCTCCCCGACGCGTTGCTCCAGAGCGTCCGCCGCACGCGCTGCGGCCTGAAGGCCCCGATCACGACCCCGGTCGGCACCGGGTTTCGGAGCATCAACGTCCACTTGCGTCAGGAACTGGGGCTGTACGCCTGCGTGCGGCCCTGCAAGAAGTATGCGGGCGTGCGGACCTTCTTCAAAGACGTCCCGGTCGACATCGTGCTGGTGCGCGAGAACACCGAAGACCTCTATGCGGGCGTCGAGTTCGAGCAGGGCAAGCAGGAAACCGGCGACCTGATCGACTACATCAACAAGATCTCCGACGGACGGACGATCAAGAGCGGCAAGCAGGAGACGGGCGTCTCGATCAAGCCGATCAGCATCTCCGGCACGCAGCAGATCGTACGCTATGCCTTTGAGTACGCCCGGGAGAACCACCGCAAGAAGGTCACGGCGGTTCACAAGGCGAACATCATGAAGTACACCGACGGCCTGTTCCTGGCCACCGCCCGGAAAGTGGCCGAGGAGTACAAGAGCGTCGGCATCGAGTTCGAAGACCGGATCGTCGACAACATGTGCATGCAGCTGGTGCAGAAGCCCGAACTGTACGACGTGCTGGTCCTGCCGAACCTTTATGGCGACATCCTCAGCGACCTGGGCGCCGGGCTGGTCGGCGGCTTGGGCATGGCCCCGGGCGCGAACATCGGCCCCGGCGGGGCGATCTTCGAAGCCACGCACGGCAGCGCGCCGAAGTACAAGGGGCTCAACAAGGTCAATCCCACGGCCCTGATCCTCTCCGGCATGCTCATGCTCCGGCACCTCCAGGAGTACGAGGCGGCCGACCGGCTCGAACAGGCCGTGGCCGACGTGATCGCCGAGGGCAAGGACGTGACCTACGACATGAAGGCCGACCGCAACGATCCCACGGCCGTCGGCACCCAAGAGATGGCCGACGCCATCTGCCGCCGCATCGAGCAGCTCAAGAAGTCCTGACCCGCCTCTCGCACGAACGGCACGCGGCGCAAGATTGTAGTTGGCTATAGTCCGAGAGGATTCGGACTCCAAGATCTGGCTATAGTCCGAGAGGATTCGGACTCCAAGATCTGGAGCGGAGGCGAGGGGGGGTAAGAAAGAGGGGATGCCTCGAAGTGTTGTAGGGTTGGATTTCCCCGAAACGGAATCCTTTTTACAACGTGGAAGGTCATCCCCTTTGGCAAGAAGATTCTATCAAACGGTCGCTGTCAAGAAGGTCTCGGTAGAACAGGTCCTGGCGTCGCTGGCGGAGGGGCCGGTGGAGGCGGGCGTGGATATCGGAAAGGAGGTGCTGGTAACGGTTCTGCGGGACAGGGAGGGGAAGTTCCCCAAGGGCTGGAAGACGCGGCAGCCGGGCGAATTGCGGGCGTTGGTGGGGCTGTTGGCCGAGGTGGCGCGGCGGCGTCCGCTGGTGGTGGCGATGGAATCGACGGGGACCTACGGGGACGCCTTGCGGCAGGCCTTGGCCGACGCGGGGGTGACGGTCCAGCGGGTCAGCGGCAA
>JBDKTH010000343.1:0-10062 GCA_039680305.1 Thermoguttaceae bacterium
GGCCGAGGACTTCATGCTCAAGATGTCGCAGAACACGCTCCAGTACGAAGAGGAAGAGCTTCGCCAACTGGAGAAAATGTACAAGGCCGACGACCTGACCGAAGAGACCGAGGAGATCATTCTCAAACGGCAGCGGGACACCGTGGACCGAGCGAAGTTCTCCGCGGAGATCGCCAAGGTGTTCCACCAACAGGCGATGAAAGTTCAACTGCCGCGTGAGGAAGAGAACCGCAAGCAGATGTCGCGCCGCGAGGGCCTCGACCTGGAGCGAGTCCAGGCCACGCTCCCCGTGGCGCTCGAACAGCAGAAGCTCGAACTGGAAAAGCTCAAAGTCCATCGAGGGCGAAGCCAGGAGCGGCTCAAGAAGCTCTTGGCCGACCGGGACGCGATGAAGGTCGTCGCGCCCACCGACGGCGTGGTCTACTACGGCCAATTCACACGCGGCGACTGGAACGGCGCCTCGGGCGCGGCCGACGATCTTCATCCCGGCGGCGACGTCACCTCCGGGCAAGTCTTCATGATGGTCGTCCAGACGCGGCCGATGGTCTTCCGGGCCACGGTCTCGGAACGCGACCTGCACTGGATGCGGCCCGGCATGGCCGGAATCGTGGAGGCCACCGGCTACCCGGAACTGAAGCTTTCGGCCACGCTCAGCAAGGTCGACGCCTTCCCGGCGATCGGCGGCAAGTTTGAGACGCTGTTCAGCGTCAACCTGGACAAGTCGGCCGACGTGCTCGTGCCCGAGATGACCGGCACGATCAAACTCGTGCCGTACCTGAACAAGGAGGCCCTGGCGATTCCCACCGCCGCCCTGTTCACCGAGGAACTGGATGACCAGCAGCAGTACGTCTACCTGTTGCTGAAGGACGGCAAGCCCAAGAAGCAGCCGGTGACGGCCGGCAAGAAGAGCGACGATCGCGTGGAGATCGTCAAGGGGCTCGCCGTGGGCGACCGGATTTTGCTGGAAAAGCCCAAGGACAAGGAAGACGCTGCCAAGTGAAGGCCATGCCAGACCATCGCCGGGTCGTGGGGATCGCCGCGGGACTCGTTCTGGCCGGAACGATTTCCGCCCTGAGCGCCCTGCCGCCGGCCCGTGGCGCCGAGCGACACAACTCGGCCGAGACGGGGCCGTGTGCCCCCCCGGCGTCTCCGGTCAAGGCTGACGAGCTCGAAGCGGCGATCACTCGCGGCGCCGACTTCTTGCTGGCCAAACAGAATCAGGACGGCTCTTGGGGCTCGGCCCAGAACACCAAAGGGCTTAACATCTACGCCCCGGTCCCGGGAGCCCATCGGGCGTTCCACACGGCCGTCACGGCGATGTGCGTGGCGGCGTTGCTGGAGAGTGCCGGCGGGCGGGACGATGCCCGGCTGGCCGTTGACCAGGGCGAGGCGTGGCTGGTCGAAAACGTTCCCAAGCTGCGCCGCGCCGATGCCACGGCCCTCTACAACAACTGGGGCCACGCCTATGCGATCCATGCTCTCGTCCGCCTGCTCGCATTGAAGCCGGAGGATCAAGCCCGGCGGGAGCGGCTCACGACGCTCCTGGAAAGCCAGATCGAGATCCTCCAGCGGTACGAGTGCGTCGACGGCGGCTGGTGCTACTACGACCTCGAAGTGGGCACGAAGCGGCCGGCCGGCTCGTCGATCAGTTTCGTCTCGGCGACCGTGCTCGTGGCACTTTATGAAGCCAAGCAGGCCGGGATCGAAGTCCCGCCAAAGCCGGTCCAGCGAGCGGTCGCCTCGATCCAGCGCCAACGCAAGCCCGATTTCAGCTACCTGTACGGCGAGTACTTCAAGTACCATCCGATGGAACCGATCAACCGGCCTGCCGGGAGCCTGGGCCGTTCGCAGGCCTGCAACGTTGCGCTGCGGCTCTGGGGCGACCCGCTGGTGACCGACACGATTCTCTGCACCTGGCTCGATCGGCTCTTTGCCCGCAACGGCTGGCTCGACGTGGGCCGGAAACGGCCGATCCCGCACGAGTCCTTTGCCCAGGTGGCCGGCTACTTCTTCTACTACGGTCATTACTACGCCGCGCGATGCCTCGAGCAGCTTCCCCAAGACCGTCGCTCAGGCTACCAGGACCACCTGGCCCACGTGCTGCTCCCCCTCCAGGAAAAAGACGGCTCCTGGTGGGACTTCCCCCTGTACGATTACCACCAGCAGTACGGCACCGCCTTCGCGCTGATGTCGCTGGCCCGGTGCAGGAAGTAACACATCGCTCCGAGCCGGGGTGTGCCGCCCCGGTTGTTCCATACAAGCTGGAACACCATGGCGAATCTCTGTCCCGGAGGGACATTTGAGAATAGCCCAGCAGTTCACTGCTGGGGAAACGGACGACAACAGCGCAGGTTGAATAGTCCCGTAGGGACGGCTGATCTCTTCGCGGTCAATCCCACAGTAGATCTCTCGTGATCGATTGCCGCCGGCCGCTCGTGCTGAACACGCAATGGAAAAGGCTGCTGGTGAAGGAGTGCCCCACGGTAGAATCCTCCCCCAAAAAGGTTCAACCGTCCCTGCGGGACGAAGACCGCATTTTCAATTGCCTGCCTTCCCAGCGATGAATCGCTGGGCTATTGTCAGGCCGTCCCTCCGGGACGTGACCTAGAAGCCAAGTTGTGTGGAACAACCGGGCCGGCACGCCCCGGCTCTGATTGGGCCGCCTTACGGCAGCGTCGGCTCTTCGATCACCGGATACTCGCCGGAGAGGGATTTGAGGAACTCGACGAGGTCTTTCTTGTCCTGCTCGGTCAATTGGGCGTCACGCACGTCCTTGAGTTCCTTGGACAGGTTGGGGTTGTCCTTGCCGCCAGCGGCCATCAGGGCGACGGCCTCTTCAAGGGTCG
This sequence comes from Thermoguttaceae bacterium, assembly GCA_039680305.1. Classification (GTDB taxonomy): domain Bacteria; phylum Planctomycetota; class Planctomycetia; order Pirellulales; family Thermoguttaceae; genus JBDKTH01. The sequence continues at coordinate 2,847 of JBDKTH010000343.1, forward strand.
CGGCACTGCCGTCGTGGAGATAGGGGCCCGTGTTGGCCACATCCCGCAGCGACGGGACGCGGAACCGGCCCAGGTCGCTGTCCTTGCCCGTGACAACCTTGCGTCCCTCGTCGGGCTTCTCCTGGCTCATGCCCACGCCCGCGTTGTGGTACTCGTAAGAGCTGAACAACGGCGGCCTGTGGCAGTCGGCGCAGCCAGTCCCTTCAAACAGGTCCAGCCCGCGGCTTTGGGCCTCGGTCAGGGCCTTTTCGTCGCCGCTCTTGTAGCGGTCGTAGGGGGAGTTGCCGCTCAAGACGGTCCGCTCAAAGGCGGCGATCGCCTGGGCAAAGCCCTCCTTGGTGACCCCGGTGCCAAAGACCTTCTTGAATCGCTCCTGATACTCGGGAATCTTCGACAAGTCGGCCACGACGGCCTCCATCTTGTTACCCATCTCGATCGGATTTTCCACCGGTCCGGTGGCCTGATCCTCGAGGGTCGCGGCTCGGCCGTCCCAGAACTGCGCGGCCGCATAGGCGGCGTTGATCACCGTCGGCGAATTGCGTCCGCCCTTCTGCTGATGGATTCCGAGGCTCGTGGCTTTGCGCTCGGTCCAGCCTTCCTTGGGATTGTGGCAGGTGGCGCAGGAGATCGTGCCGTCCTTGCTGACCCGCTTGTCAAAGTAGAGCATCTTGCCCAGCTCGACCTTTTCCGGCGTGATCGGATTGCCGACCGGGACCAGAAGCGGCGGCAGGCCCAAGGGAAGCTTGGGCGATGCGGCCTTAGCCTCTTGATTCTTCGCCGGGGCTTTGCTCTCCGCGGGGGAACTGGAAGCCGGCATCTCGACCTTCGGCTCGACGACCGGTTCGGCCGCCGGTTGAGCCGCCGGTTGGACCGCGGAGGCGGTAACCGTGGGCGTTTCGGGAGCCGGCGTCGATCCGGCGGAACCGCAGCCCGTGAACACCAGCAATCCCAGAGCCGCGAGAGTGCAGGACGTGACAGACCAGAGACTCTTCGTTGCAAACATCATGGCCACTCCTTTCACGAGTCAGTTCCGACTATTTGATCCGCGTGTCGCACCCATTCTAGCGGGGCAGTCCAGGGGGCACAAGGAATTGGCACGCGTGGACCGCGCGTCACGACCTGAAACGCCTGGCCCCGGAACGCCACGGAGGGCGTTCCCGGCAACGGTCCCACTCACAGGTAGACGCGGACCTTGAGGCGGCAGCCGACCAGGTAGACCTTGCGCCCCTCGTGGTCTTCGGGCTGGACGCGCATCACCTCGGCTCGAAAGAACTTGACGTGGGGGGGCAGGCCCAGCGCGATGATCAGGTTGTGGAACGAGGGGGGATTCTCCATGTAGAGGGAGAAGCCGCTGCCTGACAGGTCCTTGCAGCAGACCGGGTGGAATTCCGTCTTCGCCGGGAGCCGGTCGCCGACAATCGGCGCGATGAGCTGGCGATAGGGATACTTGCGTCGTGGACTGGTGCGAAGCTCGGCGCCGCGTCCCTTGGCCGTCGTCCGTTTCCTTGGCTCGCGTCGTTCCTTGGCCCGGCTGCTCCGTTCGTCACGGATCTGCCGGATCAAGGTGCTAAGCTGCCGGGTCACCACCTCGAGGAATTGGACGTCGTCGGGCGTGAAGGCCTGCTTCTTGTTGCGGCAAAACTCCAAGGTTCCCAACGGTTTATCGTGCAGACGCAACGGAACGCACACGGCACTCCGCGCGCCGAGGCCGCGGAGAAACTCGTCGTCAAAGCGGCCGTCGGCGACGAGGTCGGAACTGGTGATGATATTGCCGGCGCTGAGCGTGTAGGTCGAGAGCGAGGTCTCGGCCCCCGGGGGCGTCATCGCGACGGTCTGGGAGGCACTGGCGTCCTCTCCGGCGGTTCCGATGGCACGGCTCAGGAGCGTGCCGTTGTCGAGGACCTCGGCGGCCCCGGTCAAGTCCGCCTGGACGACCTCCCCAAATAGGACCGCCGCGTCTTGGAGCAGTGGCAGGAGACCGCCGGGTCGGCTCGGTCGGCCGACGGGGGCTTGTGTCGGCGGTTCCGGGGCGGCGTCCGGAGCATCGTCCGGGTCGGCCTTCGCCAGAAACGCTTCGAGGGCCGCAAAGCTCGCCGGCGTTTGTTCCAGATCGGTCAGGTCGAAGGATTCCGTCACGGCCACCTTCCTGGGATTGGGTTCCGTCAAATCTCGTCCGTCAGAGGGAAACGCGTCCAGCAAAACGGCAGCCGACGATGAACCGGGTCTTGCCGTCCTTCTCCTCCTTCGCGACGCGAACCACGTGGGCGGTGAAGAAGGTCTCGGCCGGCGGACGTCCCAACGCGACCACCAGATACTCGAAGTCGGGGCACCGATCGAGCAGGAAGGAGATCCCGCCGGCGGACAGGTCGCGACATTCGACCGGGAAAAACTCCTTGCGTGGCGGCATGCGATTGCCGGTATACAAGGGGGCGATGAACTGGTAGTAGTGGTAGGCCAGCCGCGGGCTGGCGCGGAGTTCCCGCCCGGTGGGGCCGACGGGCACCGACGGGTCTTGTTCCACGGCGATCTCCTGGCCCACATTGGCCGGATCGAGCACCGTGGCCAGATCGGCGGCCTTGTTGACGCTCGTGCGAAGCTCCTCCATCATCTCGGTCGCACGTTCCGCGGTCTCCCGGGCCTTCTGTAATTCGGCCTCCAACTCCAACTGCTGCGTGCGATCGGTGCCCACCATCAACAACGAGGCCGGCTGGCCCGACTCGGCAGGGATCAGCTTGACGGCCCAGATCGCCCGGCGACGCGTCCCTTGCTTGGTCAGCAGTGAGCTTTCGAATTCGCAGGGGCGGATTCCGGCTTTGCTTGTGTCGAGCAGGCCACGGATCAGGTCGGCTTCCTCCGGCGCGACGAGCATCTGCCACAGGGGTTTGCCGCGGATCTCCTCGACCGAGAACCCCGTCACTCGCTGGGATGCCCGATTCATGTCGAGCAGATTGCCTTCCAAATCGAGGATGAGGACCAGGGAGTCCACCAGTTCGAGGATCGACGAAGATGACGCCTGCCGCTGGCGCGCGTCGGATTCCAGCCGGACCCGGGCCATCGAGGCGGTCAGCAGGTGGCCGATGGTTTCCGTAAACTGGATATCGTCCTGGGTGAATCGCCGTTCGCGTTTGGCGTAGGCCCCCAAGGCGCCGAAGGCGTTCTCTCCGAGCGTGAGCGGGACACACAGGGCGCTGACCACGCCGAGCCGCCGGAGCACGAGATCCGTGAACCGCTTCTCGCATGGCAGGTTGGGGGTCACCACGGGGCAGGCCGCATTCAGGGCGTAGCCGGCCATGGAGACCTCGGCCGACAATGGAGTGCTATGGGTTGTCGGGCAGACCAGTTTGCCATGACGGTCCGTCCCGGCGATCTTGAGCGACAGGGTTTGACCGTCGGCAAGCACCTCGCTCACCCCGCCCAGATCCGTTTCCAGGGCCTCGGCCACTAGCGCCATGGCGTCCTGCATCAGCACCCCAATCTCCGGCCGGGAGCTCGCGCGCCGGCCAAAGGCAAGCATCGCGGCATGTTGCCGGGCCAACCCCTCCGCCGAGACCTGTTCGGGCTCGCGCCCGTCGAGGATCAGGTGGAAGTCGCCCCTGTCGGTCAAAGGCGCATACTCTTGCGGAGACGGCATAGTGGTGCGGCATCCAAGACAAGTAGCCCGAGAAATCTCCCCTCCAATATGCAAGTATAGAACCGCCTTTTCCTGCCGGAGTCCGGCTTCGCTAGAAACGATGAGGGGTGCCGACTCCCTGCAAGCGGGGAGGGGGCCGCAAAGGACCCGTCCAAGCTATTTCTGGACGGGGCCAAATGCTCTACCCCAGGTTCCGGGGATGTGTCACAATCGCTCCCTTGCATACGATTGATCCGGTCGACATCAACTCACCTGAAGGAATCTCGATATGGCACGGAAAACCACTCGACACCGGTCGTTGTTTCTCGCGTTCGCCCTTGCGATGGGCCTGCTTGGCCACGCAGCAATCGCGGCCGATGCGCCGCCTCCGCAAGCCGCTGGCGACCTCCCGCACTACACCAGCATTCGTCAATTGCCCGATGCGGTCACCCTGGCCACCCTTTCCAATGGCCTGACCGTTCTGGTCCAAGAGAACCATGTGGCCCCGGTGGCCACGGTGCGCTGCTTCGTGAAGAACACCGGGGGGGCTTTCGAGGGACGCTACCTGGGGGCCGGGTTGAGCCATGTCCTGGAACACGTCGTCGCCGGCGGCACGACCACCAAACGTCCGGAGAAGGAGATCGAGCAGATCATCGACACCTTCGGCGGTGCGACCAACGCTTACACCTCCGACTCGATGACCGTCTACTTCATCGACTGCCCAGCCAAGAACGCCATGACGGCGATCGAGCTGGTGGCCGACTCGATGCAGCGAATCAAGTTCGAGCCGTCGGAGTTTGCCCGCGAGCTGCGGGTCGTGCGGCGCGAGTTGGCCGACGGCGAGGTGAGTCGCGATCGGGTGCTCTTCAAGCTGCTCAACCAGACCGTCTACACGCGGCACCCGGCCCGGCACCCGGTGATCGGGTATCTCGACGTGCTCAACGGCACCAGCAACGAAACGATCATCGATTTCTACCATGAGCGGTACATTCCCAACAACCAGGTGTTTGTCGTCGTGGGCGACGTGAAGACCGCGGAGGTTCTCGATCAGGTTGCCCGGCAGTGGGCCGGCACGCCACGAGGGCGGGAGACGTACGTGGCCATGGAAGGCGAACCGGAACAGCTCGGGCCCCGCGAGGCGGTCCGGGAAATGGACGGGACGACTTATGACATGGTGGCCGCCTGGCCGACCGTGGATCTGTTCCACGCCGACCTCTACGCCCTCGACCTGGCCGCCTACATCCTCGGCGAAGGCGACAGCTCCCGGCTGGCCCAGCGTCTGAAGTACGAGCAGCCGCTGGTCTTGTCGATCAGTTCCGCCAGCTACACGCCCCATTTCGTGCGGGGCTGGTTCGGGGTGTTCGCCAGTGCCACGCCCGACAAGTGGAAGGCGGCCTCCGAAGGGATGCTCAGCGAGGTCTATCGCCTGAAGAATGAGTTGGTCAGCCCGGCCGTACTGGCCAAGGCCAAGAAGCAGAAGGCCGCGGAACTGGTCTTCGGCCGGCAGACGGTCCAGCAGGCGGCCGAGAGCCTGGGACGCAGCCTCCTGACGACCGACGATCCGCTGTTTGACGCAAAATACGTGGAGAATATCCAGAAGGTCACCGCCGAACAGATCCGCGACGTGGCCCGGCGCTACTTCATCCCCGAGCGTCTGAACCGGGTGATGATCACGCCGCCGGGCGGCGCCGCCGGGGCGAAAGCCGCCCAGACGGCCTCGGTGGAGACGGAGATTCGCCGCATGCAGCTTCCCAACGGACTGCGCGTCCTCGTGAAGCGTGATTCGCACCTGCCGCTGGTCAACCTGCAGGCCTATGTGCTGGGCAGCTCCCTGGTCGACACCCCAGAGACCGCCGGACGCTCGGCCCTGGTGGGAACGATGCTCGACAAAGGGACCGCCAAGCATTCGGCCCAACAGATCGCCGAGTACTTCGACTCGATCGGCGGACGCTTCGCGATGACCGCCGGCCGGAACACGGTCTACGGATCGGTGACCACGCTCAGCGACGACTTCCCTCAGGCGGCGGCCCTGTTTGCGGAGTGCTTCACCCAGCCGGCCTTCCCGGAGGGCGAGTTCCAAAAGGCCAAGCAGCGCACCTTGGGGGCGATCGCCCGGCGCGCCGACGATCCCCAGCAAGAGATCCTCGAACTGTTCTACGACAAGCTGCCCGCCACCTCCCCCTATCACCTGATTCAGGGCGGGAAGGCGGAGACGGTCAAGGCCCTGACGGCCAACGACCTCCGCGCCTATCATGCCAAGTACTTTGTGCCCAACAACATGGTCGTGACCGTCTTTGGCGACATCGCTCCGGAGGCGGCGTTGAAGATCGTGGAGGCGAACTTCGGCCACCTCAAGCCGGCCCCCGGCTTCCAGCCGCCCGCCTTCGATCGCGCCAACGGCCTGGCCCAGCCGATCACGGCCCACAAACAGACCGGCAAGCAGACCGGCATGGTGATGATGGGCTATCCGTGCACGAGCATCCTCGACAAGAAGGACTACGCCACGATGGTCCTGTTGGACACGATCCTCTCGGGCTACGACTATCCGGGCGGATGGCTCCACAACGAGCTGCGCGGCGCCGGGTTGGTCTACTATGTCCACGCCTTCCAGGTCACCGGCCCGGCCCCGGGCTACTTCGCGATCCTGGCCCAGACCCAGCCTGACAAGGTTGACGAGGTGATCAACCGCATCCAGAAGAACATCGCGCGGGCCAAGGCCGGCGAGATCACCGCCGAGGAGTTCGACACGGCTCGGCAATTGGTGTTGGCCCGGCATGCCCAGGAGAACACGGCCATCAGCGAGAAGGCCCAGCAGGCCGCCTCCGATGAGATCTATGGCCTGGGCTACGACTATGACCAGACGTTCGACGCCCGGATCCAGGCGGTGACGCGGGAAGACGTGATTGCCGCGGCGCGGAAGTACCTCGACAAATGTGTCCTGGTCACCTCCACCCCCAGCGCCAGTGGCAAAGCCGCCGCCTCGCCGTCGGCCAGCCGCCGCCCGCTGTTGCGTCGCCGCTAGTGTGGTGTCTCAGGAAGGGGGGCATGCCGCCTTCGTCCTTCCTCCTTCCCAATTCCGCCGCGTCAAATCGAGTTGAAATTGGGCCAGCCGTTGTGCTAGGCTCATTTCCTGGCAGCCCAAGAAGGCGAGCCGCTTGGATCTTTGACAATTGACGCTTTCGAGAAATTGCCCTCGCGCTTCAGCGTACGGCCCTCCGGCCCGCCCCAAGCGCCGCTTGGCGGCTGCGCGCATGGCCCGGGCCGCTTACCGAGCACGGGCCAGGGACTTCCGGAACACGGAAACCATGCGGGGGGAGATAAACATAGGTGGTAGATACCGGGCCGAACTAAGTAGACACCCATGAATTATGCAACACATCCCCACTTTCGGGTTAGTTCGCTTACGTCTTTTCGCCTAAATGTAACTACCTGAATAACGGTCACTTACGAATGTGCGCCGCGACGCAAAATGTGCAACGCAACACGTGAGGCTTTCCACAATTCTCTCCCTAAACCTGGGGGCGATCCGCGGAGCTCCGGCCGGCTGCGGAGGCGGGTTGGAGGACCATTCCCCCAACCAGAGGACACTGGCTCACGCGATCGTCC
>JBDKTH010000569.1:0-6650 GCA_039680305.1 Thermoguttaceae bacterium
GTCACGCGGCGATTCTCGCCCGGGCGGAGCACTACCTCCAAGCCCAGGGAGGCATCGCGGGCCTGCGTCGTCGCTATGGCAAGGACAAGACGTTTGCCGTGCCGATCCTGACCAACGCTGCCTTGGCCGGCCTGGTGCCGTGGCGCGACGTAGCCCCGCTGCCATTTGAGATGGCTTGCCTGCCGCACTGGCTGCTAGGACTCGTGCGGCTGCCGGTCGTCAGCTACGCGATTCCGGCCCTGGTTGCCATTGGCCAGGCACGGCATCACCACCGCAAGCCCTGGAATCTGATCGCTCGCCTGCTGCGGCGTCTTTCGCTGGCCAAGAGCCTTGAGGTCGTCCAGCGCATGCAGCCCGAGAGCGGCGGTTTTCTGGAGGCCACGCCGCTGACCAGCTTCGTCGTCATGAGCCTGGCCGGAATTGGCCACGTGGAACATCCGGTGGTGCGGCGAGGGGTCGAGTTTCTCGTGGCGTCGGTGCGAAGCGATGGCTCCTGGCCGATCGACACGAATCTGGCCACGTGGGGCACCACGCTGGCCGTCAACGCCTTGGCCGCCGGTGGTCAGAGCGTGTCGGGCTTGAATTGTCTCGACTGGCTCCTCGGTTGTCAGCACCAGCGCGTGCATCCGTTCACCAGCGCCGCGCCAGGCGGCTGGGGCTGGACCGACCTGAGCGGTGCCGTGCCCGACGGGGATGATACGCCCGGCGCACTACTGGCCTTGGCAACTCTTCGCAAGGAAGCCAAGCCGGCGGACATCGAGCGGATCGACCGGGCTGCAGCGGCCGGGATCACCTGGCTGATGGGCCTCCAGAACGCCGATGGTGGCTGGCCCACCTTCTGCCGGGGCTGGGGAGCGTTGCCGTTTGACCGCAGCGGCGTGGATCTCACCGCCCACGCCCTGCGGGCCCTCCATGCCTGGCGTCAAGGCTCGGAACAAGCCGCCGGGCGGATCGACAAGCGGATCGAGTGTGGGCTGACCTATCTGGCCAAACAGCAGCGGGCGGATGGCCGCTGGGTGCCGTTGTGGTTCGGCAATCAGGATGAGGCCGAGGAAGAGAACCCGGTCTATGGCACGGCCCGGGTGCTTCTGGCCTATCGCGACCTGGGCCAGCTCGAGTCCACGCCGGCCCAACGCGGCCTGGCCTGGCTGGCAGCCCACCAGCGTCCGGACGGCGGTTGGGGGGGCAGCCCCGACGGCTCAAGTGTGGAGGAGACGGCCGTCGCAGTGGAAGCCCTTTTGGCGGGAGGACTTACGTCAGTCCGCACCGCCCCGATCGAGGCCGGGGTTCGGTGGCTGGTCGAAGCGGTCGAGACGGACCGCTACCGCGAGCCGGCGCCGATTGGTTTGTACTTCGCTAAGTTGTGGTATTATGAGAGGTTGTATCCCCGGATCTTCACCGTCGCGGCCCTCGGCCAAGCGGTGGACCATTGGCCGTCCTGAGAGCTGAGCCTGCCAACTGCGAGAGCCACCTTTGCCCGCCCCCTCCCCGCACCACTCCGATGCCTCCACACCCCCGACACGCCCGGCGCTTGCCGGCACGCCGGACACGGAGCGTTTGAAGCAGGTGCCCGAAACGCGCGAGCTGCGCGAGCGGATCCGCACGCAGGCGATTCGCGCTGTCTCGCTCTTGGACAAGTCGAAGCCCCTGGCCCGGCACGAGATCGAAACCCGCGCCCGGGCGGTGCTCGATGAACTCGGGCTGTCGGAGGTGTATCTCGGCTGGACCATGGTCATCCTAGCCTCGGCCTTCTGGCGTGAGGAAGTGATCACGATTCCACCCGAGCGGAGGCTCTTGCTGTTGCCGCGTTGTCTGCGTAACGAGGAGACGTGCCCGGCGGAGTATAACGAGATCGGCCTGCTATGCCAGGACTGTGGCGCATGCCACCTGACCGATCTTCGCGCACAAGCCACTCGGCTAGGTTACCGCGTCTTGATCGCCGAAGGCACGCCGGTCGTCTTGCAGATTATCCTTGCCGGTCAGGCCGATGCCCTGTTGGGCGTGAGCTGCCTCCCGACCCTCGAACGGGCCCTGGACAAGATCCTCTTGGCCGGACTGCCCTGCATGGCCGTTCCCCTGCACGCCAACACGTGCCACAACACGACGACCGACGACGACTGGGTCCGGGAGATGATCGCCACCCCCTATCGTCCCGGCACGGTCTTGGAGCAGACGCGCGTCCACCTGTTGCGGGGCGCGGCGGGCCTGTTCCAGCCCGACGAACTCGAACGGCTGGTCCCCCGGCAGCGAGGCGCAAAACGGCTGGCCGAGGCCAACGGCCAGAAGCTCTCCGCCCTGGAACCCTTGGCAGCCACGGAAGCCGTGGCGTATGACTTCTTGGTGCAGGGCGGGAAGCGACTGCGGCCGTTCATCACCCTGGCCGCCTACGACGCCCTGACCGGCGGGCTTGGCACCGGCCCCAACGGTGCCCAGCACGTGGCCCAGATCCCCGATGCCGTGAAGCGGATCGCCCTGGCCATGGAGGTCTTCCACAAGGCCTCGCTGGTCCACGACGACATCGAAGACGACGACGCCTTCCGCTACGGTCAAGAAACGCTCCATCGCAAGTTCGGCACGCCCATGGCGATCAATCTGGGCGATTATCTGATCGGGCTGGGGTATCGCCTGGTCGCGTCGCAACGGGAGACGCTCGCCGCCGACGCTGTGGCCGACATCCTCGTCCGGTTGAGTCACGCCCACACCAAGCTCTCCGAAGGACAGGGCGCCGAGTTGGCCTGGCGCGATGCCCATCAGAAGCGGCTGGCCCCGGTCGACGCCTTGCGGATCTACGCCCTGAAGACGGCCCCGGCATTCGAGGCGGCCCTCTATGCCGGCGTGCGTCTAGCCGGACCGGCGGAACCCTATAGCGACGCGATCGCCCGGTTTGCCCGGCACTTGGGCGTGGCCTACCAGATCCTCAACGATCTGGAGGACTGGAACGATCATCAGCCGAACAAGCAAGCCCACGGCACCGACGTGCTCGGCGGTCGTCCCACCGTCCTTTGGGCCCTGGCCGTCGAAGGCCTCGTTCCAGATGCCTGCAGCGAACTCGAATCCCTCGCTGCCGCCGCCAGCTCCGATGCTTCCTCGACGCTCCACCGTGTGCGCAAGCTCTACCAGCAGGCCGACGTCTTCGAAAAGGCGGCCCAGTTGGTCACCAAGCATCGCGAGCGAGCCCGCCAGTCGGCCGACCAACTTCCCGACGTCAAACTCCGCGAACTGCTCCACTACTTCGTCGACACAATACTGAAGTAAATGATGAATGATAAAGGATGAATGATGAATGAAATGCAGGAGGAACTGATCGTCCCCACTCCGTCATTCATCATTCATCCTTCATCATTCATCCTTTCCCCTGGGGGCATTTACCTTGATCCATGTCTCTGATTTCCACAAGGCCTACCGCAACACCGTGGCGGTGGCCGGATTGAGCTTTGAGGTCGGACCGGGCGACGTGCTGGGGCTGGTCGGGCCGAACGGGGCGGGCAAGACGACGACCTTGCGGGCACTGGTGGGAATCATCCCGCCTACCCAGGGCCACCTGTCGGTCGCCGGCTTCGATGTGGCCGCCGACGCAATCGCCGCCAAACAACAACTGGCCTACGTGCCCGACGATCCCAAGCTCTTTGACGCCTTGACCGTCCGGGAACACATCGAGTTCACCGCCGCGACCTACCGGCTGCCCGACGATCAGACCGAGGCCAGGGCCGAGGAATTGCTGCGGCAATTCAACCTGACCGAGAAGCGGGATACGCTGGCCCAGGAGCTTTCGCGCGGGATGCGACAGAAGGTGGCCGTGATCTGTGCCTACCTGCACAACCCGCGGGTGATCCTCTTCGACGAACCGCTCACCGGCCTCGATCCCCGGGGAATTCGCACGCTCAAGGATTCGATCCTCCAGCGGGCGAAGAGCGGCGCAACCGTGATCATCAGTTCCCACTTGCTGTCGCTGGTCGAGGACTTGTGCACCCACCTGCTGATCCTCGATCGAGGCAAGCGGCTCTTCTTTGGACGTATGGAAGAGGCACGCACGGCGTTTGCCGGCGGCGTCGAGGCATCGCTGGAAGAAGTGTTCTTCCGGGCAACCGAGTCGCCGGCCACGCCGGAGATCCTGGAGGACAATACACAGGTCGCTGGCGAGCCCGACTCCAAACTCCCTCTCCCTCCGGGAGAGGGCCGGGGGTGAGGGGAGCTTTCGATAGCCCAGTCCATGGCAGTTCCCCTCAACCTATGACCTCTCAAGTGAAAGCATGATCCACCCGGCACTACGCAAACTCCTTGGGCTGCGGTTTCACGCCTCGCTGCGGCGTCTGGTTCGTGGCCTCAAGACCGTCCGCGGCGCGGCCTTCTCCGTGCTCGGCGTAGCGACGTTCGTCTTATGGTTGGGCCCGCAGATCGCGTTCATGGTCGTCCATCCGGCCACGCAACCGCCCGACACGCTCCGCGAATCGCTCCCGCTGGCCCTCTTGGGTTACTGCCTGTTGTCGGTGCTCTCCAGCACCGACCGGCGCGGGATCCACTTCACGCCTGCCGAGATCGACTTCCTGTTCAGCGCCCCCTTCACACGACGGCAACTGCTGGTCTACAAGTTGGCCAGCAGCCTTCCCGGCCTGCTCTTCGCGACCCTCGTGATCCCGGTGTTTCTGCTCCGCTACAAGATCGTGTGGATTGCCGCGTTTGCCGGGAGCTTCCTTGCGATGTTCGGCATCCAACTCTTCGCCACCGCGGTGGTGCTCTTCAGCCAAACCGTTGCCGAGCGGGCCTACACCCGATTTCGCAGGCTGGTTCTGTTCGCCCTGATCATCGCGATTGGCGTGGGCATCGGATCGCAGGCCTCCGGCGGCTTTGAAGGGGGAGCCCTCGCCCTGGTGCGCAAGGTCAACCAGTCGCCCGTAGGCGCAACGGTCCTGGCTCCGTTTGCCGTCTTTGGTCGAGCAATCACGGCCGAACGGGTCTTCCCCGACCTGGTCCAGTGGGGCTCGCTGGCTGCATTGGTGGACCTCGGCCTGTTGGGGTTGGTCCTTTGGCTCGACGTGAATTACCTGGAAGCAGCGATCGCAACCAGCCAGAAGCTCTACCAGCGCATGCAACAGGCACGCCAGGGGCGCATTGGTCCCGCTTCGGTCACGGCGGCCACGTGGCATCTGCCCCGCCTGCCCTGGCTGGGCGGCGCCGGACCGATTGCCCACCGCCAGCTGACCACCGCCCTGCACAGCTTTCGCGGCCTGATCTGGGTGCTCGTGCTCCCCTTCCTTATCCTGGCCCCGATCCTCGTCACCATGCCGAGTCATCGCGAAATCACGCCCATCTTGTTTCCGCTAGTCTTCATGGCCGTGTTCCTCTCCCGGTTGCTTCCTTATGATTTCCGCGGCGATCTGGACCACCTCGACTGGCTCAAGTCGCTGCCGTTGCGACCCGCGGCCGTCGCCGCCGGCCAGTTGGTCGTGCCGGTCCTGCTTATGACCACCGCCCACCTTCTTCTCTTCACCGTCCTGGGGATCTTAGTCCAGGGGTCACGGGAAATCCTGGTCGCGATGGCCCTGTTCACCCTCCCCTTCAATGCGATCGTGTTTGCCCTCGACAACCTTGTGTTCCTTCTCTTTCCCGTCCGGCTTGTCGCTGCCACTCCCGGCGACTTCCAGCATATCGGCCGGGCGATGGTGGAAGCGATCCTCAAGATGCTGATGCTGGGCGTGGGCTGCGGCCTGGCCGCTGGCCTCGGCGGTCTGGTCTACTGGCTCAGCTGGAGCTGGTCCGCCTTCCTGCTCACCTCCTGGCTGGCCCTGGTCGTCGTCGCCGTGGCGATCGTCCCCTGCATCGCCTGGGCCTATCGCCGGTTCGATGTGAGCACCGATACGCCCCCCTAATCCCCTTCACCAGAGCCTAAGCCTCGAATGTCGTACCTGGGTAACCTGTCACTCCGCCTGGCGGCCGGCGTCATGCGACTGCCGGAAAGCCAACGCCGCCGGCATGCCGAGTTTTTGGCAGGCCTTCAGCGGAACGACGGTGGTTTTGCCGGGCGTCAGGGCGCAAGCGACCTCTACTACACCGGCTTCGCCCTGCGCGGCCTGGGCTTGCTCGGCGCGCTGACCCCAGAAATCGCCGCACAGGCCAGCCGCTTCCTCCAGCACCAGTTAACGCCCAAGCTGCCCAGCACGGATTTCTATTCCCTCGTCTACAGTGCCGTGCTCCTGGAATTGGTCGCCGGAATCGACGTCTTCGCTGCCGTGGGCGAGGATCGTCGGGCCGTGGTGGCCGCCTATCTCGCCCGGTTCTGGCGCGAGGAAGGCGGCTACGCCAAGACCGACAGCAGCCCCCATCCGAGCACCTACCACACGTTTCTGGCCGTCACCTGCCAGCAGTTGGTCGACGTGCCGCTGGTCAACGCCACGAAGACGGCTCAGTTGGTCATGTCGCGGCGCCGCGAGGATGGCGGGTTCGTGGAACTGGCTCCACTCACGCAAAGCGGCACCAACCCGACCGCCGCGGCCATCGGCCTGTTGCGCATGCTTGAAACCCTCGACGAGCCCACCCGTCGCGACGCCGCCGCGTATCTCGCCCGGATGCAGTCGCCCGAAGGAGGCCTGCGGGCCAACAGCCGCATCCCGGTCGCCGACCTGTTGAGCACGTTTACCGGACTGGTCGCGCTG
>JBDKTH010000044.1:0-12047 GCA_039680305.1 Thermoguttaceae bacterium
ATCCAGGACGATCCTCGCTGCTGATCCTTTCGTCACCTGCAACTGCCGGCGGCGGTGACTTGCATCCCTCCAAGACTCGTGTATAGTGCGAGTGACATGCGGCCCATTGACGATCTGGAGCCCTGGCATGACGGCCCCATCCCACGGAACGAAAGACGGAATGGAACGACGGACCTTTTTGGCTCAATCAACCGCAGGCGTGGCGGCGATGTCGGCTGCCGTGTCCTCCTCGCCCCAAGCAGTGCAAGCGGCCCCGGCGTTTCGGGAGACGCTTCTTCGATGCCTCGGCGGACCGTGGCCGGAGCCGTGTGATTTGAAACCGGCCGTCCGGGAGACGACGCAAAAGGAGGGCTATCGGCTCGAATCGGTGACCTACGAGGTCGAACCGGGCGACCCCATCCCGGCGTTTGTGCTCGTTCCCGATGGGGTTGATGCCAATCACCCGGCCCCGGCGATCGCCATATGGCATCAGCACAATGGGGCCTGGCACCTGGGCAGAGTCGAGCCGGCAGGGTTGGCGGGAAGCCCGATGCATCACACGGGCGTGGCGATGGCCAAGGCGGGCTACGTCGTGATCTGCCCCGATGCGCTCTGCTTCGGCCAACGGCAGAGCCCGCATCTGAAAGGAGGCGACTACGAGCGGTTCGAGTTTCTCCGCTACGTCGTTGCCGGCAAGTCGTTGGCCTGGAAGAACATCCTCGATATGCGCCGGACGATCGATTATCTCTGCTCCCGCCCAGAGGTCGACCAGGACCGAATCGGCTGCTACGGCCACTCGATGGGGGCGACGTTCACCTGGCTCGTCGGCCCCTGGGAGCCGCGGCTGAAGTGCCTGGTGGCCAACTGCTGCCTGCCAACCTATGCGGCCATTCACCGAACCCACCTCCTCCACTGTTTCCCCAACTTCATTCCGGGACTCGCTTCGTACGGCGACACGCCGGACATTGCGGCCCTGATCGCGCCGCGACCGCTGCTCATGAACTTCGGCGAGACCGACACCGGCAGCCCGATCCAAGAAGTCCGCGAGGCGATGGAGACGATCGCCCGAGCTTATGAAGCGGCCGGGGCAGGCGGCAACTTCAGCCACTTCATTGAGCCCAACACAGGGCACGTCCTTTCCGACGAAATGTGGCGACGCGCCCGGCAGTGGTTCCGGAAACACTTGGGGATATAGGACCGCCGTACTCATGGCAGGATACTGCGGCTATTGGTCCTCAGACAGACGATCGTGTGCCACTGCTTGCCTGGAGGGCAAGCAGTGGCACACCGTCAGTCGATCTCGACGTTGACAACCTGAGGACCAATAGACGGCTGTTTCGGAGACGCTCGCACCAGGATTCGAAAGGATGGCTACGGGGCGGGGCTGGCGTTCCCTGTGTTCAGAACCGCTTGGGCGTGGCGGGCGAAGTGGCCTCGCAGGTCGTCGGTGTACTGCCGAAGGGTCTTTTCACCCAACCCGTGGTAGTCGCCGCACCGATAGAGGGCCCGAGCGATTGCCACTTCGCGGACCGACATCATGACCGGTTCGCTCGTTGCCTTCTTGGCGTCCATGGTGGTATAGGCGTGCCCTCCGATTCCCGGCAGGCTCAACAGTTCGGCCAGGGGTTGCGCTGCCCGTGGATCGGCGGTCAGTTCCAACGCCAGGCAGACCGCGCGGTAGTGCGAGAAGGACGAACGGGGGCCGAGCAGCTTGAGTTTTTCGACCATGGCCGGGACTGCGTCGGCGCAACGCGATCGCCCCAGGGCGACCATCGTGTTGTCCAGGTTGCTCATGGACCAGCCGACCTGAGCTGCGCGGGGATAGTCGGGGCCGATGCGCCAGTCAGGGACCTCATCCCACCGCGTCGCCCGTGCCAGCTCGGCCACGAGCGTCTCCATCCCGGTGGCATCGCCCATCATCCCGAGGACCTTGGCATAAGCCAGTTTCGCTTCCCCTTCGGCCGAGGCATAGGCTTCGCGCACCAACGGCACGGCCTGTTGGCGATGCGACATGATGATCGCCACGCTCGCGTAGTCGGTCAGGATCGCCTTGACTGCCTTGGCGACGCGCTCGGGCGGGAGGGGGAACAAGTCGTTGTCGGTCAGCACCCGTTTCTCCAGGTTGCCGATCTCAACCAGGTGCTTTTGTAGCGTACGGACGTCAATCGCCCGCGGACTGACGCCGGCCTTGGCCGCCATCGCCGCGGCCACGCCCGCGGCATAGCCCTGGTTTTGGATGTCGGGCTGCATGCGGACCACGGGCTGGGCATCGCGATGGAAGCTCATGCCGATTCCGGCCACGAGGATTCCCTCCAGGCCCCGCGGCAACAGCGCGCGATAAGGCACGTCGCACGTCAACGTTCGTCTCATCGGGTGTTTCAGGAGCAGGAACGGATCGACGATGTAACCGTGCGTGTCGTAGCTGGCGGCCGCCTGGACAATCGTGTCGGGGAAGGTGCGGCGCGTGGCGATGTCAAGGAAGGTCACGGTCACGTCACCCACGATCTGCTGTCGCTCGCGGGTATCGACCAACTGGCCCAGGTCGAACGCCGTGGCGTAGCGATCCTTGGCCGTGACGAGCAGCTGCCAGACGTCGACCATGTCGGTCTCGTCGGTGTAGGTGTAGTCGGTGTTCGTGTAGGTTGCGCCGAGCTGACGCGGCGGAAGGCCTGTTCCTTGCATGGCCAGTTCCTGCGAACCAGTGTAGACGCACTGGGCCCCGGCCGCCGCGGCGATGTCGGCATTGCCGGTGGCGTCGATGACCACATCGGCCAGGACCACGCCGCGGCCCTGCGGAGTGACGACAATCGCTCCGGTCACGCGTTTCTCCTGGACCAACGCACCGCAGCCGATCGCGCCGAACCAGACGTCGGCCCCGGCCTTTTCGAGCTCGCTGCGATACCACTCCATGCGCTGTTCGATGATCCAATCGGCGCCGCCAGCGATCTCGGCCGTGAAGCCAACGCGGTTGCCTGAGCAGTAGCGGGAAATGGCTCCCGTGGTGCTGACGCCGCCGAGGCCGGAGAGATACTCCACGACGAGCGTTTTTGCCCCTCGCCGGGCGGCTCCGATTCCTGCCGGGGCACCGGCTGTGCCGCCGCCGATGATCACAACGTCGTACTTGCCCAGCACGGGCAGCGGCCGGGATTCCTGACTCACGGTAGCCGACTTTTGCGTGGGACGGGCGCCCGCAAGCAGTTCACGCACCTCTCCCGGCACGACGCCGGCTGTGGCCTTGGTCCCGGAAAGCCTTGCCCCTCGCGGCGAGGCCAGAGACTGGGCCTCTTGGGCCGCCGTCTTGCCGAGTCGCTGGCCCAACTCGATTAGGGCCAGGGGACGAAGCAGTTTTTCGGCCTGGTCGCGGGAAATGTCCGCACATCCCCCCAGCACCAGCATTCGCTCGACTCCCTTGGGCCGGAAGACGCCCAACGGCAAAGTTTGGACGCCTTGCCACTTTCCCGCGGCCGTCTCTTGGCCGTGCATTGCATCGGGCGGGATCTGGAAGAGGAGGTCGGAGGTGAACTGCTGCTCGGGATGGTAGGTCAGGCTGCGAGCGAACTGATCGGCACGAGCCCAGGCGGTGTAGCTCCCATCGGCCATGGGCAACTGGAGGGTGTACTCGATGATCGCAAAGTCGCCGCTGGGCGTGCCGGCCTGGTTGGGGAAGGGGCCACGGTACGCGGGCGCGATAACCCGAGCCGTCATCCCTTCGTCCGACCGAGGCTCGCCGCCGATCACCACGCGACGGAACGTTTGCTTGCCGGCCGGATAGGGGCGAACCTGTATTCCTGCCAGCCGGGCGACCGTGGCCCGCTCCGTGCCGTCAATGATCATCTTAGCCATGACCGCCTGGCGTCCCGCGCGGTTGGCCATCACGATCCCACAGGGATGGCCCTGCTCGTCGCGAAGCACGTCCGTTGCGTAGCAGCCGTAGAGGAAGTTGACCCCCGCCTCTAATAACGCCGTGTCCAGAACCTTCTTGACGTGCATCGGACGCGGCCAGGGCTTGGGTGGAGCCTTGCCGCTGGCTGGGGCCAGGATTTCGATCTCTCCCAAGAGGAGACGGGATACCTTGGGGGCCTTCTTGACAAAGAACTTCACGTAGCGAGCTTTGACACCAAGCGGGGCCTGCAACTGCACGTATAATCCCTGACGCGCCGAAGGTTTGTTGGGAATCACGGCCCGCTGGGTCCAAGTCTTCTTGTCGTCGCTGGTGAAAACCGTAACGCTTTCGGCGGCGTATCCGCCGCTGGAAGGTTGGTGATACAGGCGGACGTTGACTTCGGCGATCTCTTGGGGCCGCTGGAGGTCGGCTGTGATGTTCACGTCGCTGTCGTATTGCACGCTGTCGTGCGTCGGCTCGCCCCAGCGGCCGTCGTTGAGCACCGAGGGCGGGTACGAGTCCTTGTGCCGTTCAGCCGTACGTACATCGGCCTTGTAGCTGAAGCCGAGGTGGTTGATCCGGTCCAGTTGCGACGGATCGTCGAAGAGCTGCTTGGCCAGGGGGGCGGAGGGCGTTTCCCCCTCTTCGAGCCAGAGCCGCAACGTGGCCGTCATGTCATCGCCTAGGTAGGGACGCGGGGCGGCCAAGAAAACCTTCGCCCCGGTACGGGCTGCCTCGACGGCCGCGGCCACGGCGCCTGTGCTCCCGCCGACCACGACCACATCGACTTCTTGCACCACGGGAATCTGGCGGGCCGACTCGCTCACGACGGGAGCCCCGGCGACGAACGGGGACCCGAGGAACAATAGGCTGGATACTCCCAGCAGCGTTGTCACGATGCTTCTTGTCAATCGGCTGCGCAACACCATGGACTACACCCTCCCATTTCGCAGGCTTTGTTGAACTCCAGGTCGAAAACGTCAGTGGAGGCAACGCCCCACCGGGCCAAGCCCGGCGAAGACGAGCCCGAGCATTGGCAACCTGAAGACCAATAGGCGACCACGCGCAGGATACGTGGTGCAGCAAGATCCCTCGTCTCGCCAAGCACTCCAGGATAGCCACCCTCAGGGGGCACTGGCAAGCGATGGTCTGAGATTCCGCCCTGGCGCACCTCGTCTTGTTGAGCCCCACAAGACGGAGACGGCCCTTTCACACGATGCGGACCAATCAGGTGATCTGGGGGCGAACGACCTGGCAGTGGATCGCAGCCAATTCCTCTTTTAGCCGTTCAAAGGTCGGCTCGTCCGGATAGGTGCCGAGAATCGCCCCGCCAGAACCAGCGAACTTGGCCGTGGCCCCGGCCGCCCGGGCTCGTTCGATCAACTCGATTTGCCCGGCAGGGAGCCGGCAAATCGACCGCCGCAGGTCGAAATTGGCATTCATCAGTCGGCCGAGACAAGCCTTTTGGCCAACCAGTAGGGCCTCGCGGGCTTCGGCGGCCAGCGAGGCAAACCGGCTCATGGCCTCGACGACCGCCGGCTCACCTTGTTCGAAGCGGGCGCGGAGATTGTTGTGGAACACCTCAGTGGGCTCGCTGACGTCGACGCTGAAGGCCAGGTAGAGCGGCGGCAATAACGCCGGATCGAGCGGCTCGTACACGCCGCACGACAGGCCACAGACCGATTCCATCCGCTCCCGGGCGAAGTCCATGTAGACCAAGCCCTCATAGACCTGGATCACCCGATCCTGCAAGCCGGCAGCGATCCCCAACTCCTCTTTTTCCACCGACAGAGCCAACGACGGCTGAACACGGAGCGGAATTTCGAGTTCGTAAAACTCCATCAGCGCACGGAGCGTGGCCACGATGATCGCGCTGGAGCCGGCCAGGCCGACCTGCCGGGGGATATTGCTTTGGTAGCGGATCGAGAAGTTGCGGGAGTGGAGGCGATGCCCCTCGCGGTGGCAGTACTCCACAAACTTCTTGATCGTCGCCTTGACCAGCCGAATGCCGCCATAGTAGCCGTGCAATTGAACGTCGCGTGCCAATTCCTCGATGGATCGGAAGCTGCTCTGATCCTCCTGGCTCGAGACGATCTCGACGTCTTCCCATTCGTAGAGCGTGACCTCGGCCCAGAAATTGCGCACGATGACCGAGACCGTCTTGCCGAAGTAGCCATCAGACGGGTTGCCGACCAGCCCTGCCCGGGCGAACGCCTTTTTACGGATCAGGAGCATCTACTGCTGCAACTCCTTTTTCAGATACGTGCGCAAGGCCGCTCCGTATTGCGGATCGGCCAGGGCAAACTCAAAAAAGGCCTGAAAGTAGCTTTCATAGTTGCCGATGTCGTAGCGTCGCTGGTCGGCCGGCAGACGCAAGCCGAGCACCCGTTTTCCGTCACGGATCATCATCCGGATCCCGTCGGTCAACTGGATCTCGTTGCCCTTGCCCGGCGTCGTGTGCCGGAGATAGTCGAAGAGGATCGGGCTGAACACGTAGCGGGCGGCCACGGCCAGATTGCTGGGGGCCTCCGAGACCTCGGGTTTCTCCACCACGTCGTCCAACACGAACACATCGGCCGTGGTTCCTCGCGGCTTGGCGATGCCGTACTGCACCACCTCCGCCGGTGGGACCTCCTCGAAGGCGATCACCCCGTCGGCGCCCGAGGCTTCAAATTCGACGATCATCCGCCGAACCACGTCCGACTGGGCGTTCAGCCCGATGATCGAGTCGCCCAACGCCACCACAAACGGTTGCTGCCCGACAACCGCCTGCGAGCAGAGCACCGCATGGCCCAACCCCAGCTGACGCCGCTGCCGGGTGTAGAAATACTCGAGATCTTCCCGCTCGAAGGCCAGTTCTTCGAGGAGTTCCTCTTTGCCGCTGGTCCGCAGGTGTGCGATCAGCTCCGCGTCGATGTCGAAATGGTTTTCGATGGCCGTCTTCCCTGGTCCCGTCACAAACAGCAGCCGGCCGATGCCGCAGCGGGCCAACTCCTCGACCACGTATTGCACGACCGACTTGCGGCCGACGGGAAGCATTTCCTTGGGCTGACTCTTGGTGAGCGGTAACAGGCGAGTCCCTCGCCCAGCGACGGGGACGACAGCAAGATCAACGGACACGGATACCTCCTTGGCGAGCGGTCGGAAGGCAGATCAGACGGGCTCGACGCGATCCTGGGACTGGTGACACGACCTATCCACCATAACATACTTGAAAGGGGTTCGCCAAGCACAAGAAGTGGGCCACGGACATGGCTCAAGAGGATCGCCGTTAACGGCACCGACCGGCTCGTCGTGTGAGCCCACATAGCCAACAACCCCCAATTCGAAGGGAACCAACTGCATTTGGGCGAAGAATCCGCTCGTCTCGCCGATTGCGTTGAGGAAACCACCGGTCCCATGATGCCTGTGTAGCTGAACAAGCACGCCACAAATCGCCGTACGCGATGTCGAGGCCCGATCTCTCCAAGAATTCAGGTCGCCGGCGCATTGTCCCAGTCAGGAAGAACTGGCTTTCCTATTTCACCTCCAAAAGCCACATCATTCCACCCAAACAAAGTAGCTCACCCATACGCGCAGCCAGTGGACTTTTGGTGTCAAATGGCACGCTCGTTAAGGATGTGCAGATCGGCAAAACTAACTCTCCAGCAGTGTTTGCGCCTATCGGAGGGCGACACACTTCGCCGATCGGCAGGTTCAGCAGGGGGAGGGCATTCGGAAACGGGGGCTGCCGATCGGTGGCGAAGTTTTGCAAGGTAGACTTGCCTAATTCCTTGCCGGATGCGTTTTGGCGATCCTGCGGGCTGGGGGGAGCGAACCAAAATAGGCAGTTTGGTTCCAGAGGCCTTGTCGATCATAGTCGTTGGCTCCCAGACATTTTGTGAGCATAATGGCGGGATGCAGGAGGGAGCCGAAACGTGCGATGGGACTCGCTTCCGGCGAGGGGAAAGCTGGGGACACATGTCACCCAGGAGAACGGAGTGCGCGCCGATCGAACGGTAGTACGCGTGACTCTGTTGTTGAAAGGTGTTGCGTACAAGAGAGTTAGGTACTGACTTCAGTACTGCCGAAGGATTGGCTCGGGATGCCCATTCTCCCCTACGAACCAGACATTTACCCAACCGACCTCTTCGCGTCCTCTCCCGTTGCCGAGGGGCCCAGCGGTCAGTGGTGGGCGCTCTATACGCTGCCACGCCGGGAAAAGGAACTAATGCGCCGGTTACGACAGCTGGAAGTTGCACACTATTCGCCCCTGATCAAGCGTCGCACCCGTTCGCCGAGCGGACGGGGCCGCGTATCACATGTGCCGCTCTTTCCCAGCTACGTGTTTCTTCATGGGGGCCTGGAGCAACGGTATCAGGCGTTGGCGACCAATTGCGTATCACGCTGCCTGCCGGTCGTCGACGAGGGCGGTCTTGTCCATGACCTGCGCCAGATCCAACGCCTCATCGAAGCCGACGCCCCGTTGACCCCCGAGTCACGGTTGCAGCCTGGCATGCGGGTACGGATTCGCAGCGGGGCACTGGTTGGCCTGGAAGGATGTGTGATCAAGCGGCGAGGGGGCTCGCGATTGTTGGTTGCGGTGGAGTTTCTCCAGCGGGGGGCTTCGGTTCAGATTGAGGATTATGAGGTTGAGCAGATCTCTCACTAATCTGGGGATATGGCAACACTAATCTGGACTAATCTCTTGCCTGACCCCGTGATCATGATTACTGTAGAAGGACAGGTTGTTGTGGTTGCCATGCGAGGCAGGCGGACCACGGCTAAGGGCCGGCGGAGTTTGAACGGGCACGGGAACTGGTGGACTCGCAGACGAGGTGGTGGAGTGATCCCGCGGCAGTCGTTCGTCGCACCAATGCTTCTGACCCTTGATAGCGCAACACGCGATGCAGTCTCCGGAGTCGATCAGCATGTCGTCAGTGGTCCGCAAGGCCTTTTCCGTGCGGGAACCGGTATGTCGGACCGCTCTCTCGGACGAGACCGAGATGGTGAGCTGTTCCCCGTATTTCCGCTGGAAGGCTTGGGGGAGCCGGTTGGCTGCGGCCGTGATCTTGATTCCCGCCCTGCCAGTGATGGCCTTGCTCATCGTTCTGGTGCGGCTGACTTCCCGGGGGCCAGGTCTCTATCGGCAGGTTCGGGTGGGACGCCACGGGCGAAGCTTCCTGCTGTACAAGATTCGCACGATGCGGCACGACGCTGAGGCCAAGACGGGCCCGGTGTGGACCGAGCCTCGCGATCCGCGAATTACGTGGCTCGGTCGGTTTTTGCGACGGGTGCATCTGGATGAATTGCCCCAGTTGTTCAACGTGCTCCGCGGCGAAATGGTCCTGGTCGGGCCCCGTCCGGAACGGCCCGAGTTCACGCAGTATCTGGCTCGCGAGATCCCCGGCTATATGGACCGCTACCTGGTCGCGCCGGGAATCACCGGTCTAGCGCAAATCAACCTCCCGCCCGACACGGATGTCGATAGCGTCCGTCGCAAACTGGTTCTCGATGTGCAATACATTCGTACGGCGTCGCTTTCCCTGGACTTGCGGATTCTCCTGTGCACCTCGTTGCGTTTGATCGGGCTGCCGGGGCTGAAGATCGCTCAGTGGCTGGGTCTGGTCTCCGTCCCCGAGATTCCGGGACGGATGATGCGGCCCGCCGTCAACAACGGTGCTCCGACGACCTACTGCGTGCGTCTGACCTGCGGTGCCGAGGGCAAGGTTGCCGCATCGGAAAAGTGCGAATTCCCCGCCGACTAGCGGGATTCTCCGTCGCCCCTGGCTTGCAATGAGACTGCGGAATGCGTTCACTGTGGACGTGGAGGACTACTACCACGTCAGCGCGTTTGAGAAGCATATCGCCCGGACGGACTGGGACGATCACGAAAGCCGCGTGGTGGCCAATACCCATCGACTCCTGCAACTCCTCGACCGGCACCACACGCACGCTACGTTCTTTATCCTGGGCTGGGTCGCCGAACGCTTTCCACATCTGGTTCGCGAGATCCAGGCCGGTGGGCACGAGATTGGCTCGCATGGCTCCTGGCATTCGCTCATCTACCGCCTGACCCCGGAACAGTTCCGCGAGGACCTGGTGCGTTCCCGTGACTTGTTGCAGGACCTGACGGGGCAGCCGGTGGTGGCCTTTCGGGCGCCGAGTTTCTCCGTGACCCGGCAATCCCTCTGGGCGCTGGAAATCCTCGCCGAAGAGGGCTTTCGCTTCGATGCCAGCATTTTTCCGATTTACCACGACCGCTACGGGATCCCTGACGCGCCAGAAGCGATTCACCCGATCGAGACCGCGGCCGGCACGGTGTGGGAGTTTCCCGGCTCGGTGCTGCGTCTGGGGCCGGTGAATCTGCCCGTCTCGGGCGGCGGTTACTTTCGCCTGTATCCCCTGGCCTGGACACAGTGGTGCCTGACGCAGATCAACGCCAAGCACGCCCGGCCGTTTGTCTTCTATGTGCACCCTTGGGAAGTCGATCCGGAGCAGCCGCGGCTGCGGGCCGGGTCGCGATTGGACCGAATGCGTCATTATGTGAACCTGAAGACCACGGAACGAAAACTGGACGTGCTGTTGGAGCAGTTTTCCTTTGGGCCGGTGAGCACCATAATTGAGGAGGCCATCGCCCGGCACAGAAATGCTTTGGGCTCAGACGCCGTTTCCAACCTGTTGGCCAATTGACCACCCGCGGCGAGCCCTCCGGCCGCAACGATCTGCAGACGCACGTGAGAATTCTGTACCTCGTTCATCGCACGCCCTACCCTCCCAACCGCGGCGATCGGATCCGTTCGTATCACCTCCTGGACTATATGGCGGCGCGGGCGGAAGTGCATTTGGCGTTTTTGGCCCATACGCCACCGGAGCCGGAGACGCTGGCGGTGCTCCAAGACCGCTGTGCCCGGGTGGCGGCGGTCGCCGTGGAGCCCCGGCGGCGGTGGCTGCGTGCGGCGATTCGGTTCGCGGCGGGAGGCACGGCCACCGAAGGTCTGTTTGCCTCGCCCCGGCTTCGGCAGACCCTGCGTCGCTGGACGGACGAGACCCGTTTCGACGCCGTGGTGGTATTCTGTTCGAGCATGGTGCAGTACCTTGATCTGCCAGGGCTCGCCGACGTACCGGTCGTGATCGATCTGGTCGATGTGGATAGTCAGAAATGGTTCGACTATGCCGAACATGCCCGAGGGCCGAAACGCTGGGGGTTCGCCGCGGAGGGGCGGCGGCTGCGGCGATTGGAACGGTCGTTGCCCGAGGCGGCCGCGGCGATCACGCTGGTGAGTCAACCGGAAGTCGACCTGTATCACCGGTTCTGTCCGGCCGACTGCGTGCATGCGATCGGCAACGGGGTGGACTTGGCGTATTTTCGGCCGTGGCGATCGGAAAACGAGGCGAAGCCGCCGACCTGCGTGTTTGTCGGGGCCTTGGACTACCGGGCCAACCTTGATGGGATCACGTGGTTTGCGGAGCGGGTCTGGCCGGCCGTGCGGCGGCGGCTGCCCGAGGCCCGGTTCCTGCTGGTCGGCGGCAATCCTGGCCGGGCTGCTCGGCGGCTGGGCGGGATGCCTGGCGTGGAACTGGTCGGCGAGGTGCCCGACGTGCGGCCCTACTTGGCCGCCGCGACGCTGAGCGTGGTGCCGTTGCGGGTCGCACGCGGGGTACAGAACAAGGTCCTGGAGTCGCTGGCGATGGGCAAGGCCGTGATCGCGTCTCCCCAGAGCGTGGAGGGGTTGGCGCTGGAGCCCGGCGAGCACGTTTGTCTGGCCGCCACCGAGCAGGAGTGGAGCGACGGCGTTGTGACGTTGTTGACCGACGCCGACCGGCGAGCCCAGCTTGGCCGTGCGGGCCGCGCCGAGGTGGAACGCCGCTACTGTTGGGATCGCCAATTGGAGCCCCTGGGGGCTCTCCTGGGTTTGAATACGCCGGTTGTTCAGAATGCGAACTGACGTGATCATCACTTCCGGTTGACTCCTTCTCGATCCAGCAATCAGAGCAGTCAGCATTTAGCAGTCAGTTGTCAACACGCCTTATTCATCATTCAGCATTCATCCTTCCGCATTTCTTCTCCCATGGCTTCTCCGAATCCTGACCACGAACCGTCCCCAGCCGCCTGTCCACTCTGCGGAACGCCGCTTGAGCAGCCGATCGCGCCGGCGGTCGAGCGGCTGCGAGCCTGGCTGGGCGAGGGGGTGTTGCGGCGGCT